>CALCNF010000515.1 GCA_937897815.1 uncultured Pseudomonadota bacterium
CAGGTGATAGATAAAGGTCCGGTTCGGACTCAGGCGTTCGATGCGCATAGGTGATTCAGCGTCTCCTGACCTCGGGCAAGCCGTCCATGCAGTGGGCCCTGCCGGCGGCACGAGTGTAGCGTCCTTTTGCTCTGGCGCCACTCGCCCAAGCTCAACGTGCGAGCGACCATCGCGGGAAGGTAGAGCTACGCACTGTCGCTCCGTGAGCGAGATAGCATTCGCTCACTGTGGTAAACCCCATAAACGGTGGTGGAACAACGCGGTCCTTGAGAGGCTGTCCGCGGAGCTCAACCGAGAGCCGTTCGAACCACCGAGCCTGCAACCCAGACGCACCGCGCAAGCGTGCTGCATGCTGGTCCCCCTCATGTCCGACCCATTGGGAGTTCCCTTCATGAACGCAAACGAGACCGCCCTGATCCTGATTGGCTTTCAGAATGACTACTTCGCCAAGGACGGAATCCTGAGCTCCGTGATCGAGGAGTCAGCGCAGACCAATCAGGTCCTCGAGAACACCCTCCGGCTGCTCCACAAGCTGGTCGACAGTGAGGTCACCCTGATCGAGACCCCGATCGGGTTCCCCGAAAACTACGGTGAGACCAACCAGCCGGTAGGACTCTTGAAGGCGATCACCGAGCTCGGCGCGTTTCGTGACGGCTCACCCGGCTCTGAGACCCTGCCCGAGCTCAAGGCCTTCGGAGATCGGATCCTCACGAGCCCTGGGAAGGACGGGTTCAACGCCTTTAACAACACGGGGCTGGAGCCGATGCTCCAGGAGCATGGGATTCGAAACCTCGCCTTCGCCGGCGCCGTTACGTCGATCTGCATTGACTCCACGGGGCGGTCAGCCCACGAGCGAGGCTACAACGTCAGCGTGCTCTCTGACTGCACGTGCGGACGGACCAACTTCGAGCAGGACTTCTACTGTGAGCAGATTCTGCCCCTGTACTCCGAGGTCATCGGGAGCGAGGCCTGGCTGAGCTCAATCGGCTGAGTCGCCTGTTCGCCCGACCAGCTTCCAGACCTGTTGCGCGCCCTTGCCCTTGAGCTCAATGCGGCCGCAGTCCTGATACTCCCAACCGTCGCCGAGGTTCTCTCGGATCGCGTCGGAGCAGCGCACGTCACCGTTCTGCCCGGAGCTCTCCAAGCGACTCGCGAAGTTCACGGTGTCTCCCCAGACATCGAAGAAGAGTCGGTCCGACCCGATGACGCCCGCGAGCACCGGCCCCACATGGATCCCAATACGGAAGCCCAGGTTCAGCTTCTTTTCCGCGAGATGCGCTTCCAGAAACTCGCCTACATCGAGGGCGAACTCCGTGATCGCCAAGGCTGGGTTGTCGACCGGGACCGAGACTCCGCTCACCGCCATGAACGCGTCGCCGATCGTCTTGATCTTCTCGACCTTGTGCTTGACGCACCGCTCCTCGAGACGGCTGAAGGTCTCCTGAAGCATCTTCACGACGCTCTCAGGCTCGGTCGTCGACGAATAGGCGGTGAACCCGGCCAGGTCGCAGAAGAAGACCCCAGCCTGCGGAACCCGATCTGCGATCTGGGACTCGCCACGCTTTAAGCGCCGCGAGACGGACCGCGGAAGAACGCTGACCAGCACCGCGTCCGCTCGATCGAGGCTGCTCTCCAGACCCTTGAGCGCACGGTAGAGCCCTAGGTTGGCCCCGACCGCCGCTGCGAACTGCGCGACGATGCTCTGGGCCGGACGGCTGAACTGGCTCGTGAAACGCGAGGCGCAGCAGAGCACCCCGACGGTCGTCGTTCCCGCCTTCACAGCGAGCGCCATAGCGGACTGGAAGCCTTCTGGACGCAGGTGCTCCGCCCAGCCCCCCGGTTCATCGTCGAGCCGATCCGAGACGTGGGCCCCGCTGTCGAGCACGGCGAGCAGCCAGGGGACCTCTTCAGGCCCCATCCAGCGAGCCTCCGCCACGGCGTCGGCCGCGTGGAGCGGGATCAACTGAAAGCGAAGGCCCGATGCGTCGAGCAGGATCAGGTCGATCCGCTCGGCTCCCGTGACGCGTCGCGCCACCCTTCCACAGGCCTTGAGAAGATCTTGTTCGTTATCAAACTGGCTGGCGAGATCGGACAGCTCAGCGAGGCCGGCCATGCTCGCCATATACTCAAGGGCATACTGCTGCGCCTCGACACGTCCCTGCCCTTCTCGTTGCAGTCGGTCGGTCACCTGACGCTCGCGATCCACGGCGGATTGGAGCGTCGCGTTCTGCTCTTCAAAGCGCCGCTGAAGTGAAGCGAGCTCGAGGTGGGTCTCTACCCGCGCATAGACCTCCTCAAGCTGGAACGGCTTGGTGATGTAGTCCAACCCGCCGGCGTCAAAGGCCTTGAGCTTGGCGTCGGTGTCCTGCATCGCGCTGATAAAGAGAATCGGGACACGCCGATCCAACTCGAGCGCTCGGATGGCCTCGCACAGTTCATAGCCATTCATGCCAGGCATGTTGACGTCGAGCAGAGCGATATCAGGAACAGAGGACTCCAGGGCTCGCAACGCCAGGGCACCGCTGGGGAAGGCCATCACGCGATAGCCCCGGTCCGTGAGCGCCCGCGAGAGCACACGGAGGTTCTCGGGGGTGTCATCCACGATCATGACGGATGTGGGATATTCAGCGCTCACGCTCGCCTCTCGGCAGGTTCCGGGCCGGACTCAGTCTCTCGCAAAAGCAGGCCTCTCGGCCACGCTATTTAGGGATTCACGAACGCGCACAGTGACCCTCGGTTGACCTTCAGGAGCGCGATTGCGCCGCGACCACCGCTGTGACAGCATCTCGTTGGAGGTTTTCATGCAGCATCTTAACTATACCACTGAAGATGGAACGAGGCTCGCCCTGCGATGCTCCGAGGGAGATGGGCCGCCTGTCCTGCTGATCCACGGCTGGATGATGTCTGGAGCGGTCTACTCCGGAATCGCGGAGGACCTGGAACAGGCCGGATACAACGTCATCGTGCCTGACCTCCGGGGGGCTGGTGAGTCCGCGCCCTCCAACTCGGACTACTCGCTTGCGACGTTCGCCGCTGACATGATCGCGATCCTCGACCATCTCGGTATTGAGCGCTGCGATCTGATCGGTCACAGCATGGGAGGACAGATCGCGCAGCTCGTCAGCGTGAATGCTCCAGGTCGAGTCCGCAGTCAGGTGCTGGTGTGTCCAGTCCCTGCATCGGGACTCCCGCTCCCGGACGACGCCGCCGGAATGTTCAGGAGCGCGGCTGGAAACCCTGAGACCCTTCAGGGGATCCTCTCCATGGCGACGACACAGCTCTCTGAGGCCGATCTCAGCAGGCTCATCGGATACGCGATGACCGTGACAGAGCCCTGCCTTCAGAACTCGCTCGACAGCTGGATGGCGGGTGGCTTCGCGGAGCGCCTTGGGGAGACGCGGGCGAAGACTCTGGTCATCGCGAGCGAGGACCCCTTTCTCCCGCCCGAGTTCCTTCGCGAGGCCGTCGTCGACCCCATCCCCGATGCCAGTATCGAGGTGATCATGGGCGCGGGGCATTATGTTCAGGTAGAGCAGCGGGAGGCGTCATCCGCCGTCATCGTCGACTTCCTGCACGCCGTCGGCGCATAGGGGTTCCTGGTGTGAGGCTCGATAGCGTTCCCAGCGCTCCCGCCAGCCCCGGCGGCGGTCCAACTTGAAAACAGAACACCGAGCGCTTCTGCAAGAGTTGGTCGACGAGCGCCGAGAGGAGCTTGAGGAGTACGCCGTCCTATGGGTTCACGGTCAATCGTGGGACCTCGTCTCGGACGTGCCGACAGGCAAGACCCGTGAGCTCGTGCACGGCGTCTTCGAGGTATACCTGGCCAAGCTCCTTCACGACGACGCGGGCCCGCTGAAGACCTTCGTTCAATACGTGGTGGATTTGCGGGCCGGCATGCTGTTCCAGGTCTCCACGCCCCAGCGAGGGTTCTTCTCATTTCGCAAGGCGCTCCAAAGGACGCTTGAGGAGACAGGAACCGATCCCGTCCTCGCGCTGGGTCTGCTCCTCGAGGTGGATGACGCCTATGTCGAGAGCATGCATGCGCTCTCCGACCACTTCACAGACAAGCTGAACAGTCGAATCCAAAAGCTCTACGACGACGCTCAGCGAGCCAGCGAGGCGAAGGGAACGTTTCTCGCGAGCATGAGTCACGAGATTCGGACCCCGATGAACGCGATCCTGGGCTACACGCAGCTCCTGAAACGGCAGTCCGGCCTGTCCGACGAGCACCGCCGCTTCATCGAGGCCATCGGGCGCAGCGGAGACCACCTGCTTTCCCTGATCAATGACGTGCTGGATATGGCGAAGATTGAGTCAGGACGGGTGGACCTCGAGGTCGTCGAGATGGACCTCGACCGGCAGCTCCTCGACATCGAGCGCATGTTTCAGTTGAGAGCGAGCGAGAAGGGCCTGGAGCTTCGGGTCGTCAGCGATAAGAACCTCCCATCACGAATTCGGGTGGACGACGGGAAGGTGCGCCAGGTCCTCATCAACCTCCTCGGCAACGCTCTGAAGTTCACCGATACAGGGAGCGTGACGCTCCTGGCCAAGTGCACCAAGACATCGGGTCACCAGGGAGAAGTGCGAATCGAGATCCGAGATACGGGATGCGGAATCCCCGCCGATCATCTGGAGTCCATCTTCGATCCCTTCGCTCAATCGAAGGCCGGCCTGAAGAGAAGCGGGACCGGCCTGGGCCTGACCGTGAGCCGGCAGTTCGCAGAGCTGCTCGGCGGATCCCTGACGGGGACGAGCGCGCCCAGTGAGGGGAGCGTCTTCACGTTCACCTTCGCGTGTGAGTTGCTCGATAGTCGTCCGAGACAAACGGGTGAACGGCAACGAG
>CALCNF010000516.1 GCA_937897815.1 uncultured Pseudomonadota bacterium
CAGGGCCGCCGCCGGCGACGCCGAGCCCAGGGGGCCGGTGCGTCCCGCGGTCTTCCTGCGTGGGCCTGGGGCCTGGTGCTGGTGTGTCTGGTCGGAGGGGTCTTCGCCATGGTGGCGAGCCTGGCTGTCCAGGACGAGACCGAGGACAGTGACTTCCAGGTCGCCGCCGACGCGCTCTGTAAGGTCGTCGGCGGGAACAAGCCCGCATGCCATGAGTCTCGGCGGGTCGTCCGCGCCCTCCGGGAAAGGGACTGCGAGACCCTCGCGGGGGGCCTGATTCAGGACTTCTCGAAGGAGGTCGCCGCGGCGCAGCAGCTCCGCGGTGCGCTCGACACCGCGTCTGGCGACGGAGGCCACCTGGCGAGCCACGAGAACACGCTGATCGACGGCTTTTACGCCGTCTGTGATTCCGACAAGAGCCCGTAAGGGTACGGCGCCCGCGGCCATACCCTTGATCCCGACGCGTCGATGACGGACCATGGGAGAGTCCTCGAAGGGGTTTATGTTCCGGCACCTGTCACCTCTAGCGTTCGCGCTCTGTATCGCGCTCTCGGCTGCGGCCTGCGGAGACGATGGCGGGTCCTCCAGCGCCACACCTGACGGAGTGACGCCCCTTTCCTGCGAGACGGACGCAGATTGCGGCGCGCCAAACGCCTGCACCTCCGGCACATGCGTGGATTTCTTCGGAGAGGCCATCGACGCGACGGCGGCCTGCGAGCCTGGGACCTGTGGCTCTGGATGCCTTGGATGTCCTGCTGGCGAGGTGTGCGTGAGTGACGCATGCGCGGACAGCGAGGACCCCCAGGTCTGCCCCACCCTCGGGATGCCTGCGCTCCAGGATCCCGCCGCCTCCTGCGACGCGAGGAAGAGCAAGACCATTCGTCGCATTCACGCCGTTTCAAGCGACAACGCCCCCTGGGACAGCCTGGAGATCATCCTCCGCGAAGGGAGCGAATACAGCTACGCGGGAGAGGGGACCTATGACCTCTCAGGCCAGGACTACGGCACCTGCAGCACATGTGTGATCGCCCAGAAGAACTGCCAGGAGGTGGGCTGCGTACGACAGTTCTTCGTCAACAATGGGACGCTGGTGATTGAGAAGGACGGTGGTCCAAATGGGGAGCTCACGGCGAGCCTCCATGGCGTGATCATGGACGAGGTCTATATCGACTCCAAGACGGAGAGCGCGATCGTGATGCCCACCGGCAGCCCCTGGTGCCTCCCGGAGATCCGGCTCACGGCCCAGATGGCGGACATCACTCAGGAGTCGAAGTGCGACCCCGCGGGCACCGGCACGGGCATCGACAAGCGCGTCGGGGACTTCGGGCTCACCAATTGCCTCGGTCTCGTCCGGGACCTTCACGATGGATGCGGCGACACCAAGGCCTTCTGGTTCATGGCCGTCGCCGGCTGGTGAGCGTCTTGCGACACAGAAGTGCCGGCGGCAGCTTCGTATTACAATGAAAACAAGAGCAAGGGGCTGGAGCTCTGGGTCGTGCTCGGTGAGACAGCGGACGGGCTTCAGCCCGACCTGGCGTACTGCATGGCCTACGCAGAGAGCCACGGCATGAACCCGGAGAACCTCTACATCGATTACAACCCCGAGGCGCTGAACAAGGCTTGGGACACGCTCTTCTCACACATCGACTCCACGACGACGAACATCGGACTCCCGTGGGAGGCTGTCGTGGAGGGAGCGGAGATGACGTACATCTGGAACAGCGTGCCGACGGACTCGGGTCCCGCGGAGCAGGTCCTGGACGGCTTGCTTAGCGAGTAGCTGTTGCTGGCCCGAGGCTTTGCAAACCCGGCAAGAATTCCCTGGTGTCGTTCGACGAACGCCCCTAGGATGCGCGGCCATATTTCCAACCGCATTGCCTGAGGTCGAGAATGTCGACACCGGACTCAACCGGCGCCGCCGCGCCCAAGAAGCGTTCGTCAGTGTTCCAGTGGGTGCTTACGACCATCCTCGTAGGCCTCGTGGGGCTGTTCGCTGTTCCGCTCATGACTGATATCGGGAGCAGTGGCCTCACGCGTGACCAGATCATGAAGATGCGCTCGAAGGACGGCCCTCCCCAGTGGCCTGGGTTCGACTTCTCGGGATCCGATCTCAGCGAGATGGACCTCAGCGGCGCCAACCTGAAGGGGGCAGTGCTGCGCCGTTGCAACCTAAAGGGCACCAACCTGGCCGCGGCAGATCTCAGAGGCGCGGTCCTTGATCGAGCGAACCTCACCGACGCCGACCTGCGAAACGCGGATCTGAGCGAGGCCTCCCTTGAGGACGCGGTCCTGGTGCGCGCATCTGCCGCCGGCGCGAACTTCTCGAAGGTCCAGGCGAGCGGTGCACAGTTCCTCGGAGCTCAACTTCGCGGGTGCAACTTCTCAGAGGGAATCTTTGAGAAGACCAGCTTCGACAAGACGGACCTCACTCGAACGAACTTCGAGCGAGCGAACCTGCGCTACGCGCGTCTGGTAGGAGCGCAAATCGAAGGCGCCAGCATGGTCGGCGCAGACACCTGGTTCATGAAGCAGACCGACCCGAAAGCCCAGCCTGAGGCTAAGCCCAGCCCCTGACAAGCCCACGGAGCTCACGAGGGCAAACAGGCTAGACGGAAGGCGTATGCCACTCCCCCTCCGAGCGCGGCGGTTGTCCGCTCGCGCCCGGAGATCGAGATGACTAGGCGTTGCTGCCGATGTACTGCGCCATCTGCACGAGACGCGTCGCGTAGCCCGCCTCGTTGTCGTACCAGCAGAGAATCTTGAGAAGACCATCGACCTTCATCGTCATCTTGCTGTCGATGACCGACGACCGGGTGTCGCCAACGATGTCGCACGAGACCAGCTCATCGCTGCTCACGTGGAGCACCTCTGGGTTTCGAGCCTCGTAGGCCCGAAGCACCTCATGGACGTCCTCGATGCTCGGGTCCGCGTTCAGCCGCAGGGTCAGGTCGGACAGGGAGCCTGTGGGATTCGGCGTGCGAATCGCCAGGCCGTCGAGCTTACCGTTGAGCTCTGGAAGAACGAGACCGACAGCCTTGGCCGCGCCCGTCGAGGTCGGCACCAGGTTCAGAGCCGCAGCGCGACCTCGCCGGTAGTTCTTGTTCGGAGAGTCGAGGAGCCCCTGGCCCATCGTGTAGGCGTGGATCGTGTTCAGGGTCCCGGACGCGACGCCGAAGGCCTCGTGGAGGGCCTTGAGCGGTGGCGCGACGCAGTTCGTCGTGCACGAGGCGTTCG
>CALCNF010000517.1 GCA_937897815.1 uncultured Pseudomonadota bacterium
CCCCTGTCAGCAGGCCCTCCCCTGGATCGCATTCATCTCATGAGTGCGCGTGGAGCCGACGAGGCGTTCTTTGGGTTCGGCGAGCAGCTCACGCACCTGAACCTGGCGGGCAAGCGGATCCCTGTGTTGAGCCAGGAGCCGGGCATCGGCCGAGGTGTGCAGCCCCTGACCTGGATGATGAACCTCCTGGCGGGCGCCGGTGGAACCGACGTGAGCTCAAACGCCCCAGCCCCCCAGTTCATCACGAGCGATCTCCGGGGGTTCGCGCTCACCACCAGCGCCTATTCCGTCTTCGATCTTCGCACCCCTGAACAGCTCTCCATCGAGCTCCATCAACCCACCATGCACGGGGTGCTCTTCACGGGAGAGACTCCCCTGGAGTGCATTGAGGCCTACACCAGAACCTCAGGCAGGATGCCCGCGCCACCGACGTGGCTTGATCGAGGCGCGATCGTAGGCATGCAGGGAGGCACAGAGGCCGTCGAGCGCATGGGTGAGCAGCTCAATACTCACGACGCTCCCGTGGCCGCCTACTGGCTCCAGGACTGGGTAGGGGCGCGCCGAACCTCCATCGGCGAGCAGCTCTGGTGGAACTGGGAGGTCGACCCCCAGCGCTATCCAGACTGGGACCCGATGGTCGAGCGCCTCGAGGCCGAGGGCGCCAAGGTGCTGACGTACCTCAACCCGTTCCTCGTGGATCCGCGCGAGAAGGGCAGCTTTGAACGAAACCTCTACCAAGAGGCCCACGATCGAGGCTACCTGGTCCGCAACCAGGACGGCTCCCCATACTCGATCCTGAACACCTCGTTTTCCGCCTCTCTGGTCGACCTTACGAACCCAGAGGCCTGGGACTGGCTCAAGGAGGTCATCAAGACGCAGCTCCTGGGCGCGGGCGCCTCGGGCTGGATGGCCGACTTTGGTGAGGCGCTGCCCTTCGATGCCCAACTCCATGACGGACGGGACGCCGCGCTCTATCACAACCAGTATCCCGAGGACTGGGCCCGGCTGAACCGGGAGGCGGTGCGGGAGGCCGGACGAGAGGGTGAGATCCTCTTCTTCACTCGCTCGGGCTACACACGCAGCCCAGGCCAGAGCACCCTGTTCTGGATGGGCGATCAGCTCACGGCCTGGGATCGGGAGGACGGCATCAAGAGCGCCCTGGTCGGCTTGCTGTCGAGCGGCTACGCCGGGATCAGCCTCAACCATGGCGACATCGGCGGGTACACG
>CALCNF010000518.1 GCA_937897815.1 uncultured Pseudomonadota bacterium
AGGATCGTGCCCAACCGGGTGCTGCTCTCCTATGTCTATACGAACCGCGCGACCGTGGCCGCGGACGACGATGAGATGGTCGACGCCTGGCGCAGCTACCGACGGGCTTCCGCCCTGGTTCCAGAGGAGGCCAAGAACGCCTTCAACCGAGACGCGCTGCTTCACAACCTGGCCCTGTCGTACCTGGAAGAGGGCGAGCCGAGCCGCGCCATGCGCCTGCTCTTCGCGGCCGCTCGGCTCGGCGAGGGCGGGGGGCTCTCCCACAAGCTGCGCCGGCTCCTGATACACACCTACGACCGGCTGGCGGAGCTGGCGCTTGAGGACGGGGACCTGGAGGAGCTGGAGCGGATCTTCGTCTCGGCGAACGCTCGACTGCCCCATGAACCGCGCGTGCTGGAGCTGGAGGCCTCGTGGATCCAGAAGGCCGCCATGGGGATGGCGGACGAAGGCCAGGTGGAGGAGGCCATCTCGCTGCTCCTGCGGCACGTGAAGGGGAGCCCCGCTCGGGAGATCTTCCTTCACAACTGCGCTGTGTTGGCGGTGAGCGAGGCCAACAGGCTCTCGAACAACGATTCGCATGGTCGCGGAGAGGCGCTCTTGGCGCGGACTATCCAGCGCCTGCGAGGCGCCCAAGCGCACCCCGAGACCCTGGCGATGCTCCAGGCCGGGCTTGGGAATATGTACTTCGCCATGGAGCGCTATTCGGAGGCGGCCAGCACCTGGCGCGCGGTCCTGACCGCCGGCTGGGACCCGAGCGGCGCCATCCGCAGGAACCTCTTCGCGGCCCTGATGAACCAGACCGTTCGCGCCTACAACGCGGGTGACTGCCGTGGTGCCAACGGCTTTGCTCGGCAGGCCCTCGACGTGGATCCCTCGAACGCACAGGCGCTTCGGATCGTCGCGCGGTGTGGGCTCTAAGCGAGGCGCTGTAGCCTTCGGCCGAGCGATGCGCCTCGACGGCGCTCACACCTGGATGGTCTTCCAGCGACCGCGCCTGAAGATGATCGCGAGGACCACCGCGCGGACGGCCCAGTCGAAGGTCGTGGCGATCCAGATGCCCAGGAGCCCCATCTCCCAGTGGAAGGCCAGGAGCCAACAGGCCGCGAGCCGGATGACCAGCGGACCGATGATGGCGACGACCATGGGCGACCGGGTGTCTCCCGCGCCGCGAAGCCCGCCGGCCAGGGCGTCCGTGATGGCCATGAGCGGCTGGGCGACCCCAGCGACGCGGAGGCAGTCGGCCGCCAGGCTCACCACCTCCGGGTCGTCCGAGAAGAGCGCGGCGAGCTCCACGGCGAAGATCAGGAAAAACGCCCCGATAAAGGTCAGGAGAAGGGCCGCCATCCACGTGGAGATCCATCCGCAGGCGGCCGCGTCCTCGGGGCGCTCCGCGCCGAGCTTCTGTGCGACCAGGGTGCTCGCGGCGACGCCGAAGCCATAGGAGACCATGAAGCCGAGGGACTCAATGGCGATGAGCGACTGGTTGGCCGTCATGGCGATGTCGCCCAGGAGCCCGACGAAGGCCGCATAGCAAAGAAACGCGAAGTGGAAGATGCCCCGCTCCAGGAACGTGGGCCCGCTGACCTTCAGGATGGGCTTGAGGGGGCCGAGCTGGGGCTTCGGAAATCCACGAAGCTTCACCATGCCTTCGGAGCGGTAGAGCACCATGAGGACCAGCACGGCTTGAACTCCGTAGGAGGCGACCGTGCCGATCGCGGCGCCATAGATGCCCAACTCGGGCGCGCCCAGGTGCCCGAAGATCAGGATCCAGCTCACGCCGAGGTTCACGACTCCCGAGATGGCGACCGCCCACATCGGTGAGCGGGTGTCGCCGCCGGCCTGGAGCGCGACGACTCCCGTGACGCCCACGTGCGCGATGGGGGCCATCAGGAAGACCACACTCATATACTCGATGGCCAGATCTCGGAGCTCCTGCGTGGTGCCCGGCCCACCGCCCATCACCGACGCGATGAGCTCCTTTCCCAAGAGCCCCGCGACGCACATCAGCCCGCCCACCAAGACCGATAACCAGAGGCTGGTCACGAGGGTGTCGCGCACCCGTTCGGGG
>CALCNF010000519.1 GCA_937897815.1 uncultured Pseudomonadota bacterium
GCGCCGGTCGGGGAGCGCCAGGGGCGGGCAAGGTCACGGTCGCGCGCGGAGGGGGAATCAGCGCGCGCCGCGGACCATCTCCAGGTCGAGGGTGACGAGCTCACCGTCGTGACCGTCGGCCACGAGCAGCGTCTGGAGCTCGGCGTCCACGGCGAGACCCTCGATTCGCTCAACGCCCACGGACCGGAGGTCCATCAGGGGCGCCAGCTCGGCCGTCACCATGTCGAAGGTCAGAAGATCGGCGTCACGACCCAGGACGAGGACGTCATCGGAGAGGACGGCCATGCCGCCGGCCAGGAAGAGCTCGCTCGGGAGCTCGGTCCAGGTCTGATCGGCGCCTGAGGGAAGGTCGTAGGTCGAGACCTCCGAGCGCTCCGGGGTCGGGTCCGACTCATTTCGAGGCACGGTCTGGGGCTGGGCGTAGATCGTCGCCGAGGCCAGGTCGCAGGCGATGGCGTGGGTCTCGTGTCGGAGCTCATCCCAGGGGTTCTCCTCCCACTCCTCCATCGCCGGGACGATGCAGAAGTGAGACGTCGCCTCCTCCGTATCCAGGTTCAGCTTCAGCCCGTTCTCGGGCGCCACGGTGTAGAGCTCCGTGTCGCTCACGGCGCACAGGTCGTGGAGCGGCTCCGTTCCCCAGACCTCCTTCAGATCCAACCGGAGGTTGAGGTCGCCCTCGGGGCTCAGATCGTAGAGGTTGTTGGAGCGGTCCAGGACGAAGCGCGCGCCGGTCATGGGGTCCACGGCCACGCCCACCAGATCCAGGGCCTGGCCGGCCGAGGTCAGGGCGTGACGCTCTAGAACGAGCGAAGCGTCCACCGGTCCGGGACCGTTGGTGCCGGCCTCGCATCCAGAGACGGCCAGGGTCAGGGTCAGGGCGAGTTGCGTGAGGGTCGAGCGGTTCATGAGGGTCTCCGTGGGGTAAGCGAGGCTGAGTTCCCAGCGTTTAGCGGCACGCTGAGTCATAGAGCACGGCCCGTGCCAACCCCTCTATTCGCTGTAGGAGAGCCCTGTGGAGCGTCGTCCCACCCGTGGAGAGCACGGACAGAAATACACGTGTGTAGAGAAATTACACACCCTCTCAGGACCTGGGCACACTCAGGCCCCGCTCAGATCTCTGAGGCTCCCCTGAGGCGCCTCGACCTCAACCCTCGGGGGGAGGCTCAGGGCGCTCGTCGGTGATCTGGATCAGCACATAGGGCTGGACGACGAGCACGTGATAGACGGCGCCCGTGAGCTCCTCGAAGCCCGGCCGGGTCAGGAGACGATCCCCGATCCACCCGGCGACCTCGTGACCGCGGTCTTGGGCCACCGCCTCACCGACGTCGAGCAGATCCAGCTCAGCGGCCACCTCGATGAGCGCTCCCCGGTCCCCGTGCGCCTTGAGCAGATCGCGCTCGACCGGGCCAACGTTTCGAGCCAGGCGCTCGCGCAAGGGGGTCTCATCCAAAGGGGGCTCTCCTTCACCAGCGCCCAAGGCACCACGGACGCCCTCGATTGTCCACCTCAGATCCGAGCCCTCAGTCTAGGTCTTCGCCCGCCTCCATGCGGTCCCAGAGCCCCTGAATCGTCTCGCGTACGAGCTCCATGGGGAGCCCCAGTTGATTCGCCATCTCGCGCGCCCAGGGGAAGACCTCTTTGGCGAGACCCTTCATCTCGTCGGGCCTGTAGAGCTGGATGTAATGAGGGCCCGCGCACAGCCACAAGGTGTTGGTGTCTGGACCACCATCAACGTCTCCACCCGAGCCGTTCCTACTGATCGTAACGAAAGCGTCCGTCCCGCTCAGATCCAACGGCGCGCGCCGTGAATTCAACCGACCGCTCACGGTCCAGTAAGCCCGCCGCTCCCCCACATCGATCCGGAGGCCCTCCTTGGCCCCCCGGATGAGCTTCACACCCCAGTAGGCGAAGAGCCCCGGGATCAAGGGCATCACGAGGCCGATCAGGAGCGCGAAGACCAGCCCGTCGCTTCGGTAGGCGTCAGGCGCGGCCTGGGTCAGTAAGAGGAACACTCCGAGCCCTCCAAAGGCCGCCAGAATATAGCCAAAGACCTTTTGCCCTGCGGCCTCGAACACGTAGGTGTCGGGCGCGGGGTTCCTGGGAGCCGTCGGCTCCACCACCCGGATGTACTCATGGTCGAGCTCATCGACAAACGGACACCCGAGCTCCGAGGCGAGCCGCGCGCCCATCTGGCGGATGAACCTGCGGTGCGGGGGTTGATCCAGGCAGAGCTCGCGCTGCTCATCTCCTGACCGGAGGGACAGGCGGCAGGTGACCACGCCCAGCAAGGTGCAGTCCGTATGGGCCACCACCTCGATGGTGTCGAGGGGGAAAGAGAGCGCTTTTCGGCGCCAGCCCCAGGGCCGACGACGAATCTCCACGAGGAGCGGCGGGTCGAACTCCACCACGTTGCGCTTCTTGAAGACCATCAGGGTGAACCAGGCGGGGAACATGATGAGCACGCTCACGGTCCACGCGGTCGTGATCGGCAAGAACAGCTGCAGAAAACCCGTCAAAAAGCCCGAGAGAACACCAGTGATGAAGAGCGAGAAGACGACGAGCACGATCAGGGCGCTCTGCGCCGACTCCACGCTCAGGAAGCGACCCGGTTCGTACCGAAACCTCCAGCCGCTGGTCTCAAGCGCTTCCATCGCCCGCCCCCCTCTCCGGCGCCTCGATGGGCCCGCTCATTCTCCAGGCACCGTGCGGCTCGTGGCGAGCATCAAGGTCCCCGCGGCCCCGCTCTCGGGGGCGGCGGCTCCCACGTGGTCGGCGAGGACGACGCCCGCCTCGGTCTCCACGCGGAGCTCCCAGCCAGCGCCGGTGTAGCGACGGGAGATCACGCGATCCTCGCCCGCCTCATCGGGTTGAAAGGACGCCTCTTCGGGCCGAATGGCGAGCCGCTCGCTCGACCCGGTCGACAAAAAGGAGACCCGTCCCGTGAGGACGGCGGCCTCTGCCGAGGCCGGCGCGTCATAGACCTCCTGGGGCGTGCCGACCTGCACCAGACCGGCGGGCTCGTCGCCCGTGGAGGCGAGCACGGCGACCCTGTGAGACAGGCCGAGCGCCTCCTCTCGGTCATGGGTGACCAGGAGCGCGCCCACGCCCTCGCTCGCGAGGATCTTCACCACGTGGTCTCCGACCTCAAAGCGCAGGGGGCCGTCGAGGTTCGCGAAGGGCTCATCGAGGAGCAGGAGCGACGGCCTGGGCGCCAACGCCCGGGCCAGGGCGACGCGCTGCTGCTGACCTCCGGAGAGCGCTCCAGGGCGCCTGTGCTCGAGGCCCTCGAGCCCGACGAGCGCCAGGACCTCCGCCACTCGGGCGGGCGCGTTGGGATCGCCGGGCAACCCAAAGGCGACGTTCTCCGCGACGGTCATATGAGGAAAGAGCGCGTAGTCCTGAAACATCATCCCGACCCCGCGCCGCTCGGCGGGGACGAGCTCGCGGCCGTCTCGGGCCACCTCGACGCCTCCAATAGACACAGTCCCCCGGGTCGGGGTCACGAACCCGGCCGCCGCGCGGAGCAGCGTGCTCTTACCCGAACCGGACGCGCCCAGGATCGAGACCAGCTCGCCCGGGGCGACCGTGAGCGAGACGCCCTCGAAGACCGAGGGCCCTGAGTAGCTGTGACCGAGGTCACGGAGCTCTAACGGGTTATCGGGCATATCGCCTCCAACGACTCAGGGCGACTTGAACCAGGACGACGACGACGACGAGCAGGAGGCCCGCCAGACCGACGTCGGGCAACGAGGCCTCACTCTGAGCATCAAAGACGCGATAGGCAAGGGTCTGCTGCCCAGCGGGGATGAGCATCAGGGTCACGGGAAGCTCCTTGGCCACCGCGACGAAGAGGAGGACATAGGCCGCCAGGAGCCCGGGCGCCATGGACGGGGCCCAGACGTGCCGCAGGCGACGGATCGTCCCCGCGCCCAGGGAGCGAGCCGCGTCCACCAGGCGCGTGTCGACCTGAAGGATCGCGGGCTTCGTCGCCGCATACCCCTGAGAGAGGAAGCGCATGATGTAGCCCATGAACAAGAAGACGCTCCCGCCCTCGAGCCAGGACCAGAGGCTCTCGTCGCCAAGAGAGATAGGCGCCTCACGCTCCAGGAACAAGACCAGGTGCAGCACGCCAAAGGCCAGGAGCACGCCCGGGACGCTGCTCGTGGCGTAGGTCCCGTGCTCGATCCACGTCCCCTGGGATTGGGACCGGGAGGAGAACGCGGCCGGCAGGAGCGAAGCGACCAGCACGACCGCGGCTCCGAGGGTCGCGTAGATCACGGTGGTCACGAGCGGCCCGCCGATAGCCGCGAAGCCAGCGTCATACTCCAGACCGGCGAGCACCCAGCGGACCATGGTGGAGACCGGGATGATCACGCCGAGGCCGACGATGAAGATATGGGAGAGATAGGCCAGGGCTCGGGGCCCGGTCTGCAGGCTCGGCGGCGCGCTCGGGGCCCGGGCGGCGCCTTGGTGGCGGTCTGGCTTCGCGCGGCCCTGGAGCAGCCGCACCGCGGCCAGGAGCGGGATGATGCAGACCAGGATTCCCAGGGCGATTCGATAGGCGTCCCGGGCACCGCGAGCCTTGTAGAGCTCCCAGGTCAGGACCTCACAGTCGAGGACGGCC
>CALCNF010000520.1 GCA_937897815.1 uncultured Pseudomonadota bacterium
CAGGGTGCCGCCTCGAAGAGTGACCTCCATGGCGTGAGCGACCCCGCCGCTCCCAGCCAACAGAACGACCGCGACGATGATGGAGCGGATGGGTGAGCGGATCATAGGGGAATGGTATCATGGACGACGTCACAGGAGGTGAAAGCGATGACGCGTCTAAGATGGATCGGGCTGCTGGCTGGCCTGCACCTCGCCGCCTGCGCTTCAGAGCCCCTCCCCGACTCGTTGAGCGACTACGCCGTCAGCGACTCCTGCGTGATCTTGAACCTCGATCCGATCCCGCCCGACGACGAAGTCCCGCACCCTGGCTACAAGACCGTGTATGCCTGTCACGACACTCCTGAGATCTTCTTCGAAGACGGCCAGTGGGTGGGCACGCCGTACCCAGACGGGACGATCATCATCAAGGAGAGCTGCATGGACGGGGGCTGCGTCGAGGTCGAGGGTGACTTCGTCTTCCTCGTCGCGACCGCGGAGAAGGTCGGCGGCGCCTGGGAGTGGCACGAGTACACGCGCAACTTCGACTACGAGGAGCTCCTCGAGGTGCCCTTCCCCGAGTCCGCGTGCATCTCCTGCCATGAAGACGTGGCGGCCGCGGACTACATGTTCACGGTCTACGAGGCGCGATGAACGTCCTCACGCCCAGGGTCACAAACCTGCCGGTCACCCGCCACGGCGACTCCGGCCGTCGGGGCGCAAAGGACGCGCTGTGCATCGAGGCTCCTCTGGAGATCCTCATCAACGGAGAGCCCTTCTCGGTGACCATGCGATCGCCGGGCGATGAGCTGGCCCTGGTACGCGGGCTGCTCTTCACCGAGGGCGTGCTCTCCTCCGCCTCGGCCTACCCCTACACCACCACCGAGTGCCATCGAGGTCCCTGGCCACGCACCCTCGACATCTCGGTCCCCGACGACCAGCTCGAGCTCGACGGACACGAGCGACGCCTGGTCTCTGCCAGCTCCTGCGGCCTGTGCGGGAAGACCCGCCTGGGCGACCTCGAGGAGGCCGTGCCCGCGATTGAGGATTCGGGAGACGCTCGACCGGCCCTGACCGCTCCGGCCATCCTGGCCATGCAGGAGCGAATGCGGTCGGAGCAGCTGGCCTTCGACCGCTCTGGCGGGACCCACGCGGCGGCGGCCTTCGACGCCGAAGGGACCATGATCGCCTTCGCCGAAGACATCGGGCGCCACAACGCCGTGGACAAGGTCATCGGGCAGCTGCTCCTCGAGGGACGACTCGAGGAGGCGCGCGCCATGACCGTGAGCGGCCGCGTCTCCTTCGAGATCGTGTCCAAGGCGGCCCGGGCCCAGCTCGGGCTCCTGGTCGCCGTGAGCGCCCCCTCGTCGCTCAGCGTCGAGCTGGCCCAGGCGAGCGGGATGACGCTCGTCGGCTTCTGCCGCGACGATCGCTTCAACGTCTACACCCACCCCGAGCGAATCGAGGGGGTCGATCGTGTCCAGTAGCGGCGGCGACGAGCCGGCCTACAAGGGCGCGGCCGGAGGCTGGGCGGCCCTGCGCTCCAGCCTGATGCAGCTCAAAGAGCAGGGCTCGCTGGTCCGCGGCACCCAAGCGCTCTTTCGGATCAACCAGTCGACGGGCTTCGACTGCCCCGGCTGCGCGTGGCCCGAGCCCAAGGAGCGCTCGAGCTTTGAGTTCTGTGAGAACGGAGCCAAGGCGGTCGCAGCCGAGACGACGAGCCGGCGGGTGACGCCGAACTTCTTCGCCGCCCATACGGTGAGCGAGCTCGCCGAGCGCCCCGACCGCTGGCTTGAAGCCCAAGGGCGTCTGACCCACCCCATGGCCTACGACCCCGAGGAGGACCGCTACCACCCCGTGAGCTGGGAGGACGCCTTCGCACAGATCGGCGGGACCCTGCGCGGCCTCGACTCCCCCAACGAGGCCCTCTTCTACACCTCGGGGCGCACCTCCAATGAGGCGGCCTTCCTCTATCAGCTCTTCGCCCGGGCCTACGGGACGAACAACCTGCCAGACTGCTCGAACCTCTGCCATGAGTCCTCCGGGGCGGCGCTCGGACGCACCATCGGGATCGGCAAAGGCACGGTCACTCTGGAGGACTTCGAGTCGGCCGACCTCATCCTGGTCATGGGCCAAAACCCGGGCACCAACCATCCACGCATGCTCACGACGCTCCAGGAGGCCGCCCAGCGAGGCGCCGCGATCGTGAGCGTGAACCCCCTCAAGGAGCGCGGCCTGGAGGCGTTCGTTCACCCCCAGCATGTCGGCCCGATGCTCACCGGCCGCGCCACCCCGATCTCGACCCACTATCTCCAGCCTGTGATCGGAGGCGACCTGGCGCTGGTCAAGGGTCTGATCAAGGTGCTCGTCGAGCTCGAGGACGCGAGCCCGGGAGAGGTCCTCGACCACGCGTTCCTACGCGAGCACACGACCGGGCTGGAGGCCGTGTTGACCGACGCGCGGGCCACCTCCTGGGAGGAGGTCGTCCGAGAGAGCGGCCTGGCCGAGGAGACGGTTCGGGAGATCGGCGCCCTGTACGCCCGCTCCGAGCGGGTGATCATCTGCTGGGCCATGGGACTCACCCAGCACCGACACGCCGTGCCCACCCTTGAGACGATCGTCAGCTGGATGCTCCTTCGAGGCAACGTGGGCCGACCAGGCGCGGGATTTTGCCCCGTCCGCGGCCACTCGAACGTCCAGGGCGATCGGAGCATGGGCATCGTCGAGCGACCCTCGGAGGCGTTCCTGAACGCCCTCGATCAGGAGTTCCGAATCCGCGCCCCCCGAGCCCACGGCGTGGACGCCGTCGACGCGATCCACGCCATGGCCGAGGGCCGCGCGCGCGTGTTCTTCGGCATGGGGGGCAACTTCGCCGCGGCGACCCCGGACACCGAGGCGACCGAGGCCGCGCTCCGCTCCTGTGAGCTCACGGTGCACGTCTCGACGAAGCTGAATCGAAGCCACCTGGTGCACGGGGAGCGGGCGTTGATTCTCCCGTGCCTGGGTCGCTCGGAGATCGACCTCCAGGCCGCGGGGCCCCAGCGGGTCACGGTGGAGGACTCCATGAGCGTGGTCCACGCCTCTCAGGGGAGCCTTGAGCCCGCCTCCGAGCACCTCCTGAGCGAGCCGGCCATCGTGGCGCGAATGGCCGAGGCCACCCTGGGCATCAGCACCATCCCGTGGTCGAGCCTGGTGGAGGACTACGGCCGGATCCGCGACGCGATCGCCCGAGTCATCCCCGGGTTTGAGGGCTACAATGAGCGCATCGAGGACCGCGACGGGTTCTACCTGGGCAACTCGGCCGCCGAACGACAATGGGAGACCGAGAGCGGACGGGCCGAGCTGGCGGTTCATCCCATCCCGGACCTGGGCCTGGGGCCCGGGCTCCTGCGGCTGATGACCCTCCGCAGTCACGACCAGTACAACACGACGGTCTACTCAGATGACGATCGTTACCGGGGGATTCGGGGCGAACGGCGGGTGATCTTCTGCCATCCCGAAGATCTGGCCGAGCGACAGATCGCCCCGGGAGATCAGGTGAACCTGGTGAGCGTCTACGAGGACGGCGAGCGACGGGTCGAGGCCTTTCGGACCGTGGCCTACGACATCCCGCGAGGATGCGCCGCGGGCTACTTTCCCGAGCTCAACCCCCTGGTGAGCCTGAGATCGGTGGCCACGACGAGCAACACGCCGACGAGCAAGTGGATCCCCGTAAGGATGGAGCGCCCCGAGGCGGGCTAGGAGCCCTCCGGGACGCACAGCGCGTCGTAGCTCGAGGACGGTGTCACACCGTAGCGCAGACGACACTCCTGATCGGTCTCGCAGCCCAGGACCTGGCATAGGCCCGCCTGGCAGACGTTGAACGCAAAATCCGAAGGCTCGTCACAGTCCGCGTCGGTCTCGCACGGCAGAACACAGCGGGCCTCGGCGCACACGGCCTGGACGTCCTTGAGCAGGGCGACGCACTCGGAGTCGGTCACGCAGCCCGACTCCACGCACTCACCGGCCACACACTGATGGAAGGCCGCGCAGTCGGAGTTCTTCTCGCAGGCGCTCACGCAGGTCCCCGACGAGCAGGTCTGACCCGAGGGGCAGTCCTCGCCATCTCGACACTCGACACAGACCCCGAAATCACAGACGCCATAGCCGACGCAGGCCAGGTCGTCCTGACAAGCGGGCGAGCAGGTCTTGCTGGCCGTGCAGGTCCAGGCCGTGGGATCGCAGCACCCGGTCGCCGGATCGTCCAGGAGCGCGCAAGAGACCGTGTCGCCGAGATCACAGTTGGCCTGGAGCTCCACGCACTCGGGCGGCTCATCCACACAACAGTCCGTCGAGGTCAGGCACTCGTTGACGACGCACTGAAAGTCGAGGCATTCGAGCAGGCTCTCGTTGCACACGCAGTTGTTGGCGTAGAAGTCGTAGTTCTGACACGACGCCTGGTCGCCCAGGTCACACGCCTGCTTCCAGGCATCGCAGGCGGCGTTCGGTGCCGGGCAGCAGTCCGTGGGAGTCGTGCAGGTCACGAGCTTGCACTCGTTTCCCGTGTCGGTGAGGCCGAAGTCGACGAGGTCGCAGACCTCATCGATGCAGGCGAGCCCCTCCGCACAGTCGTTGTCGGTCTGGCAGCTGTGGCCTCCGGTGCCCTTGACCGTCTCGACGACGGGCGGGGCCGTGCTCACGGTCTCGGTGCACGCGGGCGCCAGGCCGAGCGTCAGGGCGAGGAGCATCAGAGAAGGGGCGCGGGTCATGTTCTCTCCTGGGTGCGAGGCTCCCAGATCAACGCGGATCGCCGATCCCGTCAACTCGGCTCGCCCCTGACCATCTCGGACCGTCGACGAACCTCTATTCGGTCCGAGCCCTGCGGGGGCGACCGGGGAGCGAAACAGGCGCGCTTGGTTTAGACTGCTCGCCATGAACACCCCACTGCATGACATCACCGTCGTTGAGTTCGCCGCCATCGGGCCCGCGCCCTTTGTAGGCATGATGCTCGCGGGCATGGGCGCCCGCGTCATCCGCGTCGAGCGTCCGCGCCCCTCCGCCCTCGAGCAGATGGTGCCCCGCGAGTACGACATCCCCGCGCGAGACCGGGAGCTCGTGACCCTGGACCTGAAGAGCCCTGAAGGCGTGGAAGAGGCCCTCGGGCTCGTCGCCGAGGCCGACATCCTGCTTGAGGGTCTCCGCCCCGGGGTCATGGAGCGCCTGGGCCTGGGGCCCGAGGCGTGCCACGCCCGCAACCCAGCCCTGGTCTATGGCCGGGTCACCGGCTGGGGCCAGGAGGGCCCTTTGGCCCGGACCTCGGGCCACGACATCAATTACCTCTCGCTCACGGGCGCCCTGGACGCCATCGGGGTGGCGGGCGGTCCGCCGACCATCCCCTTGAACCTGGTCGCCGACTACGGCGGCGGCGGGATGCTCCTGGCCTTCGGGGTGGTCTCAGCCCTCCACCAGGCCCGGTCGACGGGCCGCGGGAGCGTGGTCGACGCGGCCATGATCGACGGGGTCGCCCAGCTCATGGCCGGCATCCAGGGGATGAAGCAGGCCGGCCTTTGGCCAGAGCCCAGAGGCCAAAACCTCCTCGATGGCGGCGCGCCGTTCTACTGCGTCTATGAGGCCAGCTGCGGTGGCTACGTCGCCGTGGGCGCCATCGAGCCCCAGTTCTACGCCGTGATGCTCGACATCCTGGACCTCGATCCCGCCGACCTGCCCCACCAGCTCGATCAGTCGCGCTGGCCCGAGCTACGGGCGCGACTCGCCGAGCGCTTCAAGAGCCAGCCTCGAGACCACTGGGCCGATCGCTTCTTCGGCACAGAGGCCTGCGTGACCCCTGTCTTGCGCGTCGACGAGGTGGAGCGTCATCCCCACCACGTCGCGCGCGGCACCTACGAGACGATCGGCGCTGTCATCCGACCGGTCCGAGCGCCCAGGATCTCAGAGGCCGGCTGAGCCCAGAGCGCCTGGACTCAGCCGACAAACGATCGCGCTGCCTAAGGCGCCGCCTTCTCGCAGTTTTGCTCGCACCATTGCGGGGTGACGTGCTCTTGCGCGGCGGGCCACTCCTTCCAGGCGCAAGCGCAGCACTTGATGGTGTCTGCGGTCACATTTGAGCCGGTCTCGCCACAGTAGGTGCTCGACCAGTTGCCCCCCGAGCCGGGCTGACCACCAGGCAAGGGGAGATAGATGTTCTGCTGATCATTGGGCATCTCTCCAGAGCCATCCTTCAGCTCATAGCAGACGAAGACGAAGCCCATGTCGCTGCTGTCGCCGGCCCGCTGGAAATAGGTGACGTCGGTCCCATTGTCCCCCTCGGAGTCGTTGGCGATGAAGTGGACATACTTGAGCGTCTCATTGCCCGTCGGGTTCAAGGTTACGGTCACCCTCGTTCCGTCCTCAGGACAACCCGACTCTGGCAAGCAGGCGAAGTTCGGAATTTCGATTCCTCCCGCGGCCTCTCCAAAAAAGTCCTGGTCGAAGAGCTGGGTCGCGCCAATGGGCGCGCCGTTGTCCGGGATGTAGCAGAGGTCGTCCAGGTCGTAGCAGGCGCCCTGACTGCCGTCGATCGGGGCGCCGCAGGACCGATCCTCGCAGATACCCTTCGATCCGCTCTTCGGGAGCTCGGACAGATCACCATTCTCGTCACCATAGTAGCAAGCCGCGGCATCGGGACACTCCGTTTCCTGGTACCACTTGTGATTGGTGTTCTGATCGATCATGCACTTCTGGGAGGTCATCCCGGCGGATCCCGTAGGGCCCTCGTCGATGCACTTGTTGTCCCCGTCATTGCAAACGTCGAGCGCGGCGCACTGCGGCGCGTGGATCTGACCGCTTTCTGGGTCGTCGTTGGGACCTCCTGGGAAGCACAGGTCGCCCGGCGGGCAGGCGTTAAAGGAGTAGATCGGCTGGTTCACCAGCTCGTGGTACCAGCAATCCACCAGGCCTGTGCCCTGGGCGCTGAACTGGGACTGGTAGCCAGGCTGACCGTCGACGTTGCACCACTGGTTTGGCCAGTCGTCCGCCATAAAGTCCTTCTTGGCTGGACAGGTGTCCTTGTCCTCGCAGACGGGGTTCCAGTTCTTATCCTCAACGCAGTTGGTGGGATTAGTGGGGTCACAGATCCAGTCGTGGTCCACGCAGACCTGAGCATTGGGGCACGGGACGGTCTCGATCTTCGCCTCGTTGGTCTCCGCGTCGTACGTGCAGGTCTTGAGCCCAGGGGTCGCCTCATCAAAGAGGCCCTCGCCCGCGATCCAGTCACACTGCGCCTGGAAGAAATTGGAGTTCTCACAGGCCCCGGAGAGGTCCATTTCACAGCTCGCGTAAGGAGAACCCTCATCGTTGACCTTGTCGACACAGATGCTGGGGAAGCCGTATTCATTACCGTCATTGGCCCAACTGCAATCGGATTCCTCTATCCCCATCATACCGCTGTACTTGGGACCGATGACGGCCACGCCGTTTTGCACCTCACAGCGCATGCGCATGGTCTCGGGATAGGTGGGGTCATGACCTGGGTTGTCGGCCGCGTTGCAGTACTCATCGTACATCTGCCCGTTGCTTGGGCAGGGATCAGCCTCCTGACACGTGGCCGGAACCGTCTTCCACCACCAGGGCCCCGCTTCGGGGTCGTCGGCATCACAGCCTCCCTCATTGTCGCAAGGCGGCTTCTCCTCGTCGGTGTAGAGCTGGTCGACGCAGATCGTGTTGCCCTCGCACGTCGTCGGGTTGGCGAACTCATCGATCTCGTTCGTCACCGGATCCCACGAGCAGCCCGTGTAGGTCTTCGGGGGAGCTCCCTCCCCTCCCTCGTCATAGAGGCACCAGGGCTCATAGTCGTCGCAGAAGGACTCCTGGCTCTCCTGACACGACCCGACCTCTGTACCCGCAGGGAACTGGTTTTCACACGGGCCGTCGTCTTCTGAGCACTCGCCAACCTCAGAGGTGAAGCATCCCCAGCCCTGCTGACTACACTTGCTGGTCCACGAGCCGTCATTTTCCTCTTCGCAGTTCTCACACTTGAACTCGGTGACCTTTCCCTTCTGGGAGCACCTGAGCAGGATCCCCTCCTCGATGGGAGCAGGGGCGTCGCCCACACACCAGGTGTCGCTCTTGGTGGTCTGGAAGGCTGGGTGGTCGGGCGTGTTGCAGAACGCCTGATTTTCAAGGAGACCGAAGTCCTCGCACGTCGAGGCCTCCTTACAGCAGAAGTCCTCCTCATTGAGCTTGGTCTTCTTGATGTACTCGATGGGGTTCTGATCCATGGGGATCGCGATCATGCTGCACAGCTCCTCGCCGCACTTGACCTTGTTCCCGCTGTCGAACTCATGGATCGTCCAGGTGCAGACGTTCTCGAAGGACTCAGCGATGTTTCCGTTCTCGTCGGGCGTGCCCATGTCCACGTGCCCGGAGACCACGGCTTCGGGCGGCAGCTC
>CALCNF010000521.1 GCA_937897815.1 uncultured Pseudomonadota bacterium
CTCGTACTGAGCGTTCGCTCCCGTACAAGCCCCCTGGATCGCCTCGCAATAGGTCGCGCAGTTCGGGATGACGTCTTCTGGCGCGACGCACGTACCTCCTCCATCAGGCGCCGCGGCTGCGCACCCCGAGTCCGGGTTGACGCTGCTTCCCCAGGCCTGGGTGATTCGGCACTGGACCGTGTCGCCTGTGGAGTCTCCGTCGTCGCCATCTGTCGGGAACTCCTGACACGCCGCGTAGCAGGAGGCCAGATCGGGATAGAGGCTGTTGTCGTCTGTGCAGAAGGTCTGGGTCGCGTGGCAGTAGTTATCGCACCACGTACCGCACGTGTTGCCACCAGACTGGCTGGCGGCCGCACAGTGGGCCGCCGGGTCGGTCTCGGCCAGGTCTCCGTGCTCGATTCGGCAGTGCAGGGTGTTGCCGCTCGTGTCACCAGGTTGGCCGGGGTTCCACTCTGCGTAGTCCTCGCAGAGCAGGTTGCACATGGTGTCGCTGTCGTAGATCTCGTAATCGCCTGTGCAGTTCGCTTGCACCTCATCGCAGTAGTCACCGCACGTCGGCTCTGTCCAGTCGGCGCCTACACAGACTCCGCCTCCGCCCACCGTCGCGACGCCACAGACTTCCGGGTCCGCGTAGGCCGGTGCGCCGAGCTGCTCGATTCGACACTGCACGGTGTCGCCGTCCGTGTCCCCGGGCGAGCCGCTGGCGTTCAGCGTGACGCACGCCGAGAGACAGCCGACCTCGGAGGTGTACACATCGTTGTCCCCCGTGCAGTTCTTGGCTTCCAGGTCACACATGTTCTCGCACCAGCTGCCGCAGGCGTTTCCACCCGACGCGCTCGCCTTCGCGCAGTTCGTGCTCGGGTCGGCCTCCGCCGCCTCGGCGTAGGTGATGCGGCACGAGATGGAGTTTCCGTCGTCGTCGCCTTTCGCGCCGACCTTCAGATCTCCGGCGCTCTCACAGAAGGCCACACAGTCCTCCTCGCTGGCGTACTGAGCGTTCGCTCCGGTACAGAAGTCGCCGACCTTGTCGCAGTACTCCGCGCACGTGGGGGGGAGCGCCTGGCAGAGCCCGGTCGCCAGGCATTCCGAGTAGGCTGGGCAGCCTACGATCTCGTTGGCCGGGTCATCGCAGTCCGGGTCATAGGCGCCGCAGTTACAGTCGCAGTCGTCGCCGGCCGCGTAGTAGTCCGCGTTGCAGGTCCAGTCGTCGGGCAGGTACTCCTGACATTGGTCGAGTACGCAGATGTCGAGGCCCGGGCAGTCATCATCGCTCTGACAGTAGGTGCAGTCGTTCGGATCGTCGTCGACGAACGAGCAACCCGCTCCCGGCGTCGGGTCGCAGGAGTCCTGGGTGCAGGGGTTGTTGTCATCACACACGACATCGGTGCCGACGCAGTCGAGGCTCCCGTCCTGAGTGCACTGGTCCTCCTGCGTGCACTCGTTCCCGTCATCGCAGGCGCTTCCTACAGCGGGCTCATGCTGACAAGCGTCGTCCGTGATGTCCGCGGACTGGCAGGAGTCTAGCGTACAGGGGTCGAGGTCATCGCAGACCTTATCCTCACCGAGGCAGCTCCCGTCGTTCTGGCACACGTCGTCAAAGGTGCACTGGTTCGCATCATCGCAGGCGGACCCGACCTGAACCGGGAAGACGCAGCCTCCGGGGACATCGCTGTCACAGGTGTCCTCCGTGCAGCCGTCACCGTCCTCGCACACGACCGGGTTCCCCTGACCGCAGAAGCCCTCATCGGTGCACGCCGAATCCTCGGTGCAGACGTCGTCGTCATCGCATGGCGTGTTCGTCTTCGGGAGGTGCTCGCAGGCGTCCGTGGCGATCGAGCAGATGTCGGTCGTGCAGAAATTGTCGTCATCGCAGTCGAAGCTCGAGCCAGGCTTGCACTGCTTGTTCTCGCAGGTGTCCCCCGAGGTGCAGAAGAGACCGTCTTCGCAGGGCTCGGAGTTCGCAGGGAAGGTGCAGCCTCCCGCCAGGTTCGAGTTGCACTCGTCGTCGGTGCAGGGGTTTCCGTCGTTGCACTCCTTGGCCGTTCCGACACACGTGCCGATCTCGTCGCACGTGTCTGACGTGGTGCACTCGTCACCGTCGTTGCAGATGCTGCCTTCATGGAACTTCTTCACGCACTGGCCGACCGTCTCGGCGAGGTCCTCGTTGAAGGCGGTCTCACAGACGGTGCTCGTGCAGACCGTGTCTTGGCTCGTGTCGCAGTTCACGACGGTGGTCGGGTCGTCGATGCACTTGTTCTTCGGGCCATACTGGCCGGTGATGTCACAAATCAGCTTGCCGTTGCACAGGTTGGTGTCCTCGCCGCAGTGGGCGTCCTCTTCGCACTCACAGACGTTCGCCCCTGAGACGCACTCGCCGGCCGTACAGGCGTCACCCAGGGTGCACGCGCTCCCGTCATCACAGACGTCGTTATTGTTGAGATTCTTGCACGGGTTGCCCGCCGCCTCCGGGTCGCACGAGTCGTCTGTGCACGGGTTGTCATCGTCACAGCTTGCGCTGATGTCGTTGCCGGCCCCGCAGCTGCCATCGGCCTGGCAGGTCTCACCGGTCGTGCAGGCGTTCTCGTCATCGCAGAAGGAGCCGACGAGGTCGGTCGTGTCGTGCTGACAGGGCTCCGCATCGTTTGTTGGGTCGCAGTAATCAAAGGTGCAGGGGAGGCCGTCGTCACACGTCGGCGTAACGTCGTCACCGCCGCCACAGCTCCCGTCATCCTGGCAGGCCTCACTGGAGGTGCAGGCGTTGCCGTCGTCACAGGGCTTGCCCTCGATGGGAGTGTGGACGCAGGGGTCGCCGTCGGCGTCGGGATCACAGCTGTCGAATGTGCAGGGGTTGGCGTCGTCGCAGGGGAGGGGCTCTTCTCCCTCACAGACCCCGGTCTCGCCGTTGCAGGTCGTGCTGATGGTGCACGAGTTGCCGTCATCGCAGGGCTTGCCGGCCACAGGCTCGTATTTGCACGGCGCGTCGGCATCCAGAATGTCGCAGTAGTCGGCCGTGCACTCGTTCTCATCGTCGCAGACGACCGCGACGCCGACGCACTCACCGGACTCCTTGCACTCGTCGATCACGGTGCACGGGCTGCCGTCATCACACGGGCTGCCTCCCGCGATCGGATTCAGACAGCTGTCCGTCGCCTCATCACAGGCGTCCGTCGTGCACGGATCCTGGTCATCGCAGAGCACGGGGGCGCCGGTGCACTCGCCCTCGGTGCAGACGTCGTTCTCTGTGCAGTACAGCTCGTCATCGCAGGGCTCGCTGTTGTTCTCGTTGACGCAACCGACCTCGGAGTCGCAGCTGTCGGTCGTGCAGGGATTCTCGTCGTCGCAAGCTGGCGGGTCTCCACCGACACAGGAACCCTCCTCGCAGAAGTCCTTCTCGGTGCACTGGTCTCCGTCATCACAGGAGACGTTGTTGTCCTCGTTCACGCACCCGGCTTCGATGTCGCAGCTGTCATCGGTGCACGGATTCCCGTCGTTGCAGTCGAGGGCCTCTCCGCCCTCGCACGTCCCTTGGCTCGAGCAGGTCGCTCCAGCGATACAGGCGTCGCCCGGAGAGCAGGGGATCCCAGCGAGCGGCTGAGCCTGGCAGCCGGCTGTCGCGTCGCAATAGTTCGTCGTGCAGGTGTTCCCATCTTCGCAGTCCGTCGGACCGCCAGCGACGCAGCCGCTGTTCGCACAGGTGTCCCCGTCCGTGCACGGATTGCCGTCTTCACAGGGCTCGGCGTTCGGCGTGTGCATGCAGCCTGAGAGGATGTCGCAGGTGTCGGTCGTGCACTCGTTCTCATCATCGCAGTCTGTCGTCTCGCCAGGGACGCACTTACCCGCCTCGCAGGTGTCGCCGCTGGTGCAGAGATCGCCGTCTTCACAGGCGTCTCCATCGTCCGCATAGCCCACCACGCAGGTGCCCGAGTCGAGATCACAGGTAGGCTTGGCGCAGGTCCCGAGCTCCAGGTCGGCGTCTGCGCAGTCCTCGTCTGCCTGGCACTCTGCCACCACGTCCGGGGTCACATTCGTGTCGGTCTCCACGTCCTCGGGAGCCACGTCCTCCGGCGTTACGGCGATGTCCGCCGCGGCCGGGGTCTCGTCTGTGCCTGCTTCGCAGCCGACCGCCAGCCAGAGCGCGCTCAAGAAAGCCACTGCCCACAACTCACGCACCAACCTGCCTCTCATACGAACCCCTCATCGGTCGACGATGGGACACATGGAGGACGGGCAAGGTCATTTCACAGGCCGCCCCCACGTAACCCGATGCCATGAGCGACCATCACACCACAATCAAATGGCTCGAAGCAAGCAGCGCCCCCCTAGGGGGCGTGTCCGCGGCCATCGGGTTCAGGCTCTGCTCTAGGGACCGTCTGCCGTACAGGCGTTCTCTGCGCCGGGGGTCGGTGTCTCCGTCCAGCTGAAGTCGTCTCCATTGGAGTCGGTGTCCAGGCCGTTCGGACAGCGCGCCAGGGCGCCATCCCCAGGGTCGACACCCGCGTCGCTGGCGCCCTCGGTCCAGTCGACGAGCAGTCCGCCATAGGAGAGGGTGTCCACGGTTGGGCCATCGTTGTGGAACAGGCCGACGGCGTCACCGTCGTTCCCCGCGTTCTGCACGAAGTCGACCTCGACGGTCACGGCCAGGGTGCTCTCGGGCAGCGAGGCCAGCACGGACGGAACTCCGATAACGAGGTAGGCGCCTGGCGCGAGCTCTGCGCCGGCCCCGCCAAGCGGAACGCTCACGTGGACCTCTCCAACGGCGCCATTGAAGGTCACCAGCGTGTAGTCATCCAGGACGGCCGCGCTATTCGAGGCATTGTAGATCTCGACAAACTCGGCGGAGTCGATGGACGTCTGGTCGTAGTCGATCTCGTTGATGACCAGCTCCGCGACGGTGGTCACGCAGACGCCTCCTCCGTCAACTCCAGCCATCGCGCAGGCCTGTGTGGAGGTCAGGGCGTCGCTCTGAAGCTGGTTGATGCGGCACCAGGTGGTCCCGTTGGCCTGGTCGTTCGGATCTCCTTCCGGCCACGCCTCGCATGTCGCGAGGCAGCCAGCCTCCCCAAAGTCCACGGCGTCTGCCTCGAAGCACGTGGTCGCCACGAGCTCGCAGAGCTGATCGCACAAGGTCGGGGGAGGGACGCAGAGCCCTCCCTCACAGAGCTGATCGGTCAGCGCGCAGTCCTCAATCACGGGCTCGGAGACGCAGATTCCTTCATCGCAGACCGCCTCCGGGTGGAAGGTCGCGACCGTCCCCTCACAGGAGGACGCCGGTGCTGGGTCGCACACGACTGTGGCGCAGTGGTCGACGCAGATCTCGGCGCCATCTGGAGTGGCGGCCGAGCAATGGAAGGCGATATCGTCCTCGACCATCTTCAGGTGGTTGAGTCGGCACCATGCGGTGTCGGCGAGCAGGTCGTCTGGATCGCCCTCGGGCCAGGTCTGACATGTACTCAGACAGTCATCCTCAGGGAACACGATCTCCTGGTCATTTTGGCAGGCTTGCGGCGCCAGGTCGCAGTACTGCTCGCACGTGGTCGGCGGGTCTACGCAGATCTCTCCGCCGTCCGGGGCCGCCGCGGCGCAGGCCGTCGCCGGGGTCAGGTCCTCGCCCTGGGTGAGATAGCCGATGCGGCACCACGTCGTGTTCGTGGCGTCATCTCCTGGATCGCCGAGCTCCCAGCCTGAGCAGGCCTCCTCGCAGCCCGCCTCGCCATAGTCGACCTCCAGGCCCCCGACGCAGGTCGCGCTGACGAGGTCGCAGAGGTGCGCGCATGGCGTGATGCACGCGCCGCTCACACAGAGCTCGCCGGTCAGGGCGCAGTCGAGGGGCGCGATGCCCTCGTAGACGCACACGCCCTGCTCACAGACCCCATCGGGCTCGTAGGAGACGACGAGCCCCTCCTCGCACGTGGGGGAGGGTGGTGTGTCGCAGACCACGTCCAGACAGGGGTCGCACAGGGGGTTCGCCGCTCCGGGGCTGCCGAGATCGCCGGCTGCCCCATACGGAGTCTCAGCCAAACACCAGCTCTCGCCTGCATCATTAAGAGCGGCGTCTAGCGACCCTCCGTCGAGCTGCATTGCCGCGCCGGCCTCGTCCGGGAACGTGACGCCGTCGTCCCAGGCGACCTCGTCGATCAGCGTGTCGCCGCAGTGAACGGAGAGAGCGTCCCCGCTGTTGCCAAGGGTGATGCCGCTGTAGGCATAGCCACCTACGAGTCCGCCGTTCTCGGTCTCGTCGTCGTTGCGCACAAAGAGCGCCGCCTCAAGGGGGCCGAGCAGCCAAGGAGCTCCGGTCGCGACCGTGTGGGGTGTGTCGTTGTCACCTTGCAGAACACAGCCCTCCAGGTTCAGGGTGCCCTCCGTGACGTTCATCACCTCAAACCACTCGCCCTTGCCGTCCGAGACGCCGCTGGGATTGAACATGATCTCGCTGATGACCAGCTCGCCAGCGAGGGGCACCGTCGCGCCGCCCTCGCATCCCTGTACACCACAGGTGCCTCCCGTCTGAGCGCAGTCCTGGGCGACCTCATCAAAGACACAGGTGGCCTCCACGCCCTCGGCCGCGCAGACACCCTCGCCCGTGTACGTGGTGTACACGTCTCCGATGCATGAGGCGGCTGGCGGGTCGCCGCACGCGACATCGAC
>CALCNF010000522.1 GCA_937897815.1 uncultured Pseudomonadota bacterium
CTGCACGAGCGACGCGGACTGCGCGGAGAACCACTTCTGTGATCTGGCGTTCGCCAAACAGCTCTGTCTTCCCGACTGTCTCGCCGAGCGTTCGGTCGTCGGAGATAACTCGGTCATCCCTGACTGCTTCGAGCAGGGAGACAACGACGACTGCTTCCTGGGTATTCCGCGCCACAACGCGGACCTGAACTGCGATCGAGTGATCAACAACGCGGACTTCCAGATCCTCGTGGCGATCGTGCTGCAGAAGCTGGGTGGCCCTGGTACCCCGGATATCGACAACGACGGGATCCTGAACTTCTGCGACCCCGACACGGACGGCGACGGCGATCCCGACGAGACCGACTGCGCCCCCACGGATCCGGAGATTCACTCCGACGCCGACGAGGTCTGCGACGGAATCGACAACAACTGCGATCTCCTCGTGGATGGGGCCGACCCCAACCTCGTGACCGAGCCCTGTGAGCTCCAGGAGGGAGTATGCGCCGGGATCGGAACCTCCCAGTGCATCGACGGCCAGTGGCTCGAGTGCCTGCCGGTTGAGTACGACCTCTGGTCGGAGGATTACGAAGCCACAGAGGCGTCCTGCGATGGCCTCGACAACGACTGTGATGGCCTCATCGACGGGGAGGACCCCGATCTCCTCGACGCCTGTGACTGCGGTGACGGCGTCTGTGGCGCCGGCGAGAGCTGCGGCGACTGCGCCGAGGACTGCGGCGCATGCCCGATCGGATGTGGCGATGGGCTCTGCGCCGGAGCGGAGGACTGCCTGACCTGCACCCTCGACTGCGGTCCTGCCCTCGCGGACGGGACCTGCGACAGCGTCTCGTGCGGCGACGGCACCTGCGGCACCAACGAGAATTGCGTGGAGTGCGACGACGACTGCGGCTCGTGTGACAACGACACCTGCGGCAACGGACTTTGCGATGGCAACGAGAGCTGCTCGTGGTGCCCGTCTGACTGCGGTCCTTGCCCGGAGATCTGCGGCAACGGACTTTGCATGGCGACCGAGACCTGCGGAAGCTGCGCGGAGGACTGCGGAGCCCCCGTCGCCACGAGCGACAGCAGCTGCTGCACCGCGAATGACGCGGTCGGTGGCTGCGAGAAGCAGGCGTGCTCGGATTGCGTCTGCGCCCTCGAACCCTCCTGCTGCGCTGGCGCGAACGCCGCGTGGACCCAGGAGTGCGTGGATCTGGCTCAGAGCGCGGCGTGCGCCAACAGCTGTGAGTGTTCAGACTGCGACGGAGATAACCCGACCTGCGGTGACCAGGTCTGCAACGGACAAGAGTCGGTGCTGTCCTGTCCCGAGGACTGTGGCGATGGCCCGCCCTGCGGGAACTCGGTGTGCGGCCCGGGCGAGAACTGCAAGACCTGCGCGAAGGACTGCGGCTCCTGTCCTATCATCTGTGGCGATGGAGTCTGCCAGGCCGGTGAGACCTGCCTCACCTGCAAAGCGGACTGCGGACTGCCTGATGCATCCGGTCAGTGCGTCGGCGATGACACATGCGACGACGGCATCTGCACAAACGCCGCATCCGGAGGCGATGAGACCTGTGACTCCTGCGCCGCCGACTGCGGCGCCTGCACGGGCGTCTGCGACGACGGCGTGTGCTCGCCCGACGAGACGTGCTCAAGCTGCGCCGAGGACTGTGGGAGCTGCGGGCCCGGTGATGGCTGCGCCAATCCGCCCTGCGCGAACTGCGGCGATGGGGTCTGCGCCGGCACAGAGGACTGCCTCTCCTGCGCCGCCGACTGCGGCAATCCCCTCGCGGACGGAACCTGCCTGGGCACGGTTCCGATCTGTGGAGACGGGACCTGCAGCACCTTCGCGGGTGGTGGTTCGGAGAGCTGCCTGACCTGCGCCGTGGACTGTGGTCTGTGCGGACCCGACTGCGGAGACGGCGAGTGCACCAATGGAGAGACCTGTCTGTCCTGCGCTGCGGACTGCAAGGGCCCATGTGATGACGGCTGCGCCGACGGCGACATCTGCCTCGCCCCCTGCGGCGACGGGCTCTGTGAGGTGGGTGAGAGCTGCGCGACCTGTGAGGCCGACTGCGGTTCCTGTCAGGCGGGATGCCTGCCTTCTGCGGCTGAGGCGAACGACGACCTCGTGTGCGTCGACGACAATAATCTCGACTTCACCCAGTGCTGTGACGCGCAGGACCAGGGCGTCTTCTGCAACATCCCCGAGTGTGAGGGCTGTGTCTGCGAAACGCACCCGGAGTGCTGCGACGAGGGCTGGAGCGCCGTGTGCGCCAAGATCGCCAAGAAGGAGCCGTGCATCGGCGCGTGCCTCTGCGAGGACTGCGGCCCCGCTCCCCAGGATCCCGGACCCGAGCTGGTCTGCGGAGACGGTGAGTGTCTCGATGGTGAAGACTGTGGCTGCTGTCCGGCGGACTGTGGCATCTGTGAAGACTTCTGTGGAGACGGCGTCTGCGAGATCTCCGAGGACTGCATGAGCTGTCCCGGCGACTGCGGCGAAGCGCCCGCCCTACCCGGCTCAGAGAGTGACGTCTGTTGTACAGGCGATGGAGGTCTGGGCTGCTCGGATCTGGGCTGCTCCAGCTGTGTCTGCGGGCTCATGCCTGAATGCTGTGGAGCTCCGGCGGATGGCGCTGGAGCGTCTGGCTGGACCGAGGCGTGCGCCGACCTGGCCAACGGTGTCTGCGGGGCGTCGTGCCCCTGCGTCGATGCCAGCTGTGGGGACCCTGTCTGCGGAGATGGGATCTGCCAACCTGGAGAGCAGGCCTCCTGCATCGAGGACTGCGGCGACGACGACACGTCGGAGTGCGGAGATGGCTTCTGCGACACAGGGGCGGAGAACTGTGACTCCTGCCCGGCTGACTGCCAGCCATGCGCCGACTACTGCGGCAACCTCTTCTGCGGGCCCGGCGAGGACTGCCAGAGCTGCAGCGCTGATTGTGGTGCATCTCCCCTGCCGGATGGCAGCTGCGTCGTCGGCGGCTTCTGCGGAGACGGTCTCTGTGAGGCCGATGAGGGCTGCAAGACCTGCACCGAGGACTGTGGCGAGTGCCCCACGCTCTGTGGTGACGGCGCATGTGAAGGCAACGAGACCTGCTCGTCCTGCAAGCTGGACTGCGGCCCTTGCCTCGAGGATTGCACCGACCCTGGCGCTGACAACTGCTGCGGCAATGACACCTGCGACCCCGTGGAGAACTGCGCAAACTGCCCGGGCGACTGTTTGCCCTGCGACAACGTGGGCACCTGCGGCAACAACACCTGTGATGCGGACGAGAGCTGCACGACGTGCGCGCCCGACTGTGGGGCCTGCCCGTGCTCTACCCCGCCCTGCTTGAGCCCCTGCGGAGACCAGCTCTGCGGCGCTGGTGAGACCTGCGCGACCTGCAGCGATGACTGCGGGGTCTGCCCGACGGACGGCTGCGTAATCGATGGGCTGTGCGCGCCGAATGAGACCTGCGAGAGCTGCTCGGAGGACTGCGGAGCGCCCCTCGGAGATGGGACCTGCGACGACTCTGTGAAGACCTGCGGCGACGGTATGTGCGCTGGGCCGGAGACCTGCACCAACTGCGCTTCGGACTGCGGCGATTGTCCCTCCGAGTGTGACGACGGCGTCTGTGATGTGGTCGACGGTGAGAGCTGCGCGACCTGCAGCGTCGACTGCGGCCAGGGAGCGCCGGGCGACGGTGCTTGCTGTACCTCGAACGCGGATGGTTCATGCCTGGATACGGGCTGCCTGACCTGCGTCTGTGAGGCCCACCCCGAGTGCTGCGAAAGCCCCTCTCCGCTAGGAGCCGACCCTGGCTCCTGGAGCGCAGAGTGCGCGGCTGCGGCTAGCGCTCCCGACTGCGCTCAACAGTGTTCGTGTGTCGACTGTAAGAACGACACGGCGGAGTGTGGCGACGACATCTGCAACGGAGGCGAAGATTGCTCGATCTGTCCCTCGGACTGCGGTCTGTGCGGAGGATGCGGTGACTCGCTGTGCGGCGACGGAGAGAGCTGCAAGACCTGTCCGAAGGACTGCGGCGACTGCCCGCCTGTGTGCGACGACGGCGTCTGCGTGGGCGTCGAGAACTGCTTCAACTGCGTGGAGGACTGCGGTTCGCCCATCGATGGCTCCTGCGAGCCTGACGGCGGCCCGGTCTGTGGAGATGGCCTCTGCAGCCCGAACGAGGGCTGCATCTGCGAGCTCGACTGCGGCCCCTGCGGCATCGACGTCTGCGACGACGGGGCCTGCAATGGTGCCGAGACCTGCTCCTCCTGTGAGCAGGACTGTGGCGAGTGTGGCTATCTCTGCGGTGACGTGATCTGCGAAGGGGTCGAGGACTGCTTCTCCTGCCCCGACGACTGCGGCAACCCCGTCGTCCCCGGCGACTGTGACGGTGGCGAGCCCGAGTGCGGCGACGGCACCTGCAACGGCGATGAGGACTGCGGTACTTGCGTGGACGACTGCGGGAACTGCACCGGCATAAGCATCTGCGGTGACGATATCTGTGACGACGACGAGACCTGCAAGCTCTGCCAGCTCGACTGCGGCGTGTGCCCTTGTCCTCCGGGCGCGACCTGCACGGCGTGTGGAGATGGCGCCTGTGACGCGGACGAGAACTGTACGTCGTGCTCCGTCGATTGCGGCGTCTGCGACCCGGGCTGCTCCGTGGGCGCCGGCGCCCCCTGCGCCCCGGTGGTCGAAGACGACTCGGGTGAGACGGTCGTCATCGCGCCGGACTGCTCAGGTGCCTGCGTCGGTGGCAGCCTCGACGCGGCCGCGTGCGCCCTGGACGCGTGCTTCCCCGACTACCTGCTCAAGGTGTCCTACTCGAGCCCCACGGGAGCTCCGCTGGGCTCGGGAATGCGGGCCGTGACCCAATACGGGGACGCGAGCAACGATCTCGCGCCCCTGGCTGGGCCTTCGTATCTGAGTCTGGGCTCAGGCGACATCATGACAAATGGCACCCATGACAACTTCACGACCGCCGGAGCCAGTGACCCGTTCGCCACGGACGGCTTCAGCATCTACGACGCGGTCGAGTTCAAGATGGAGATGATCGCTCCCGATGGAGTCACCGGGTTCTCGTTTGATTACATCTTTATGTCGGCCGAGTACGAGGAGTGGATCGGGTCGTCCTTCAACGACCGCTTCTACGCAATCCTGGACGCGCCGACGACGACGGGCGGCGTAGCTCAGGTCATCAACTTCGCCCCTTGCTCCAATCCACTGGCGTACACGGACTTCACGGACGCGGATGGCGCCTGGTGCTACATCGCCATCAACACCGCGTTCTCCGAGCCCTGCTCGAACCCGACCACGTCCATCTCGGGAACTCCCTTCCAGTGCCCCCCGATGGGCGGCGGAAGCTCGACGGGCTGGCTCACGACGACCTACCCCATTGAGCCAGGCGAGACCTTCACCCTCACCTTCCACATCCACGACACGAGCGACACCGCGTTCGACTCCGTGGCGCTCATCGACAACTTCCGGTGGCGCGATGGCGACATCGAGGCGTCCACCTCGACCCTCGAGACGTGTGATGAGGACAAGAAGGGGCCGACCTCCTGTGGCGATGGTGTCTGCGCGGCAGAAGAGCA
>CALCNF010000523.1 GCA_937897815.1 uncultured Pseudomonadota bacterium
CTTCACGAGACCTGCACCGACTCCTGCCCTGACATCGAGTCCTGTGACGGGGCGCACGCCCAGTGCAAGAAGGGCTGCAGGCGCAAGCTCCTTTGGCCCGGCAACGTCTGCGAGTAGCGAGGTCCCCATGCGCCGGGGTCAGTGGAGCGCCTCGATGATCACGTCCTCGCCGAGCTCCTCTTCCAGGTAGCCCTTCAGCTTGGTCTTGATCCGCGCCTCCAGCTGGCGCACCCGCTCCTTGGAGACGCCAAAACGGTTCCCGAGGTCCTCGAGGCGCAGGGGTTCAGCGGCCTGGAGGCGCTCATCCCAGATGGCCTGCTCCCGCTCGTTGAGCGTCGCTCGAAAGCGCTCAAAGGCGCCGCGCAGGATGTCGTGGATCTCCGTGTCGCTGGCCACATGCTCGGGATCAGAGACCCTGTCATCGCTGAGACGGGCCCCGCGACTCGAGCCCTCTTCGTCGTAGGCGGGCACGTCCAGGCTTGAGTGGCGGTGATCCAGCAGAGGCGCCAACTCGAGGACGTCCTTCTCTTGAACCCCGACGCGCGCCGCGATCCGCTTTGGGGTCGGCTCGAAGCCCTCGGAGATCAGGGCGCGGCGCTCCTTCTCCAGTCGCCAGAAGAGCTTTCGTGCTGCCCGGGTTCCCGTGTGCACCAGGTGCTTGTGCTCTTGGATAAAGGCCAGGATTCGAGCTCGAATCCAGAACCGTGCGTAGCTGGGGAAGGGGACGCCCTTCTCGGAATCGAACTTTCGGATGGCCTCCGCGAGCCCAACGTTGCCCTCGGCGACGAGGTCCATCACGTCAGCCCACTGACGTCGGAACTGGAAGGCGATCTTGACCACCAGCCGCAGGTTGGAGGTGACGAGTCGCGCCGCGGCGTCCGCGTCTCCCGTCTCCTGGTAGCGGTTGGCCAGCTCCGTTTGCTCTTCAATCGGAAGGATCTCGGCGTCCTTGAGCTTGGCCAGGTAGACGTTGAGCGCCGAGAGTTGCTCGGGGACGCGAGCGCGGCTGGCCTTGGTGAGAGCTCGACTGTCCGACGAAGCGTCCAGAGCCGGGTCCTCCTCCTCCGAGTCCTCGCCCCCGAGGTCGGCGTCGTCCGGCTGGGCCGCGAGGACCTCGACGTCGACGACCTGGGCGTCGATCACCTCGGCGTCAAACGGCGCGTCTTCGCCGCTCAACTCCTGGTTCTCGTCGGTCTCGTCTACCACTTCCGTCATCCACCCGCCTTGACCCGGCCGTCTTTGGTGCTTCCGGTTTACCTCGTTAGCCCAGCCACATGTAAGACCGAATCGCGTCTCGTAAAGGGGCGTAACCTCTAGTCTATCCATTTTCCCGTCACAAGCCTTGGCCGAGCCTCGGGGGTGCCCCCCTCCTGGCTCAGCTGACTCCGGGGTGTCTATGCAATTGGAGAAGCTCACGACCCGTTCACGTGCCGCCGTCAGTGAGGCGCAGGCGCTCGCGATTCGACACGGCCATCCGCGGGTCGATGAGACCCATCTTGCGCTGGCCCTCCTGGAGCAGGACGGAGGGCTCGCGGCGCGAGTCGTCGACAAGATGGGTGTCGAGGCTCCCGTACTCATGGCGAGCCTCCGCCGGGCGCTGCAGAAGCGGCCTGAGGTCTCGGGTCCGGGGACCGCCCAGGGGAAGATCCCGGTCACCTCTGAGCTCCAGCGTGTCCTGGTTGGAGCGATGGACGAGGCCAAGGAGATGGGCGATGACTTTGTGAGCGTCGAGCATCTGCTCCTGGCTCTGTCTCGCTGCGAGCGCGGCGACGTGCGTGACACCCTCGCGGCGTTTCAAATCGATGAGGCCCGTCTTCGTGACGCCGTCCAGTCCATCCGGGGCAATCAGCGCGTCTCAAGTCCGGACCCGGAGCTCACCTATGAGGCGCTCGCTCGCTACGGTCGTGATCTCTGCGAGGAGGCGCGAGCGGGCCTTTTGCCACCTGTTATCGGTCGGGATGAGGAGGTTCGGCGGGTGGTGCGCATTCTCTCCCGTAGGACCAAGAACAACCCGGTGCTCATTGGTGAGCCAGGGGTGGGGAAGACCGCGATCATCGAAGGCCTGGCGACTCGAATGGTCAACGGAGACGTACCTGAGTCCCTCCAGGATCGGACGATCTTCGCTCTCGACATGGGCTCTCTGATCGCGGGGGCTAAGTTTCGCGGTGAGTTCGAGGAGCGGCTCAAGGCCGTGCTCAAGGAGGTCGCAGCTTCCAACGGGAGAGTGCTTCTCTTCATCGACGAGCTTCACACGATCGTCGGCGCGGGAAAGGGAGAGGGCTCCCTCGACGCCGGCAACATGCTCAAGCCTATGTTGGCTCGAGGAGAGCTCCACTGCATCGGGGCCACGACCCTCGACGAGTACCGAAAAGAGCTCGAGAAAGATAAGGCCCTTGAGCGGCGTTTCCAGCCCGTGATGGTCGTGCCGCCCTCCGTGGAGGAGACCGTCTCCATCCTCCGGGGAATCAAAGAGACCTTTGAGGTCCACCATGGTGTTCGTATCCGCGACAATGCGCTGGTGGCCGCCGCGATCCTGAGCGACCGCTACATCACAGAGCGGTTTCTTCCTGACAAGGCGATCGACCTTATCGATGAGGCCGCGGCTACGATTCAGACCGAGATCGGCTCGATGCCGGCGGCTCTTGAGATCGTCACCCGACGCGTCACCCAGCTGAAGATCGAAGAGCAGGCCTTGATGCGTGAGGACGACTCGGCGTCCATGGAGCGGCTCGCCGGTCTCCGCGGTGAGCTGGCGAGCGCGGAAGAAGAGGAGCGTTCGCTGCGGGCTCAGGTAGAGACCGAGAAGGAGGCAATCGAGGGTGTCCGACGACTCAAGCGCGAGATTCAGACCGCGCGCCACACCCTCGAGCGCGC
>CALCNF010000524.1 GCA_937897815.1 uncultured Pseudomonadota bacterium
CGAAGCAGGCTTGATTTCCCTGCGCCGCTCGGGCCGCAGATCAGGACACACTCCCCAGGAGCGATCTGGAAATCGAACGCCCCGATCACGGGCTCACCGCCGCGAATTATGCTCACGCCCTCGAGACGCAAGACCTCTCCACCCCCACCGCGCTGGCTCAAGGCGCTCCGAATCAAGCCCTGCTCTTCGACCCGCTCCAGACGTAGAAAGCCCGCCAGGGCGCCCTCTCCGAGGAGATGCGCCCTCGCTCGCAACGTGACCTTCGCGGCCCCCAAGCGCAGCCGGGCAGCGTCGCCCCTCCGCGCCCACTCGCGCTTCGTAAAGACTCCGTTCAGCACAGCGTGGTCCAGAGAGCCCACAACACCGGCGGGCACACGGGCTGCGACGATCATCTGGCGCAGAGCCGGCCAGTCCAGGACCGTGCCGAGCCACAGCACCCAGAGCACTCCGCATGAGACTCGGGCGGCGACCGGGCCAAAGCGACCAGGGTCGCCTCCGATGAGCTGGCCGCCGAGCAGCGCGCCGACGACCAGGGCCAGGGTCCACGCCAGGGCCGGTTCGGCTCTGCGACCGCCTCGCACATACGACGTGGCCAGCAGCAACGCGGCCAGCCCAGCGCCCGTCAAAGAGACTGCCATGCTGTTGGCCCCGACATTCACCACCAAGACGGCCACGGCCAGCCCCAGGTTCAACGCGGGGCGCCATAGAGGTTGCTGGCGCTCAAAGAATAGCGAGTGATCAGCGTGGAAGTGCATCGCTGTCCTCGCGCCCCAGACGCTCCCAGCTTCGCCCGCTGATGAAGCCCAGGCCGAAGAGGATGATGATCGTCATCGCCAACCCAAGCTCTCCCTGACTGAGATCGAGCAGGCTGTCCGTGGGCACTCTACCCGCGTGCTCAGCCGCAGCGCCGAAGACGCTGCCGTCTATGCCCTCATAGTCACATCCCGACAACGTAGCCACGATCAGCAACAGGCCGACGGATGAGATGGGCGCGGGTGACTTGCGCAAGAGTCGTAAGGGCTCCGGCAAGAGGCTGGGGCGACGGCTGGCCAGGGCCTGGACGATCCCCACCGAGGCGAAGCCCTCCAGGACCGCCAGTGGGATCTGTACCGGAGAGAAGCCAAGCAGAACACCCGTGAAGGTGGCCAGAGGCTCCGCGAGGTCGGACAAGGCTAGCGCGAGGACCAGAGCATCAGCCACATAGACGCTGAGGCTCCCAAGCCCGCAAGCCAATCCCAGCCCTAGCGCATGGGTGGCGCCCAGCCTCCGCATCAAGGACCATAAGCCAACCGTCACCACGGGCCCTGCGAGCCCAAGCGTGAGCGTATTCACGCCCAGCGTCGTTAGGCCTCCGTGGGCAAAGAAGACCGCTTGAAGCAGCAGCACGAAGAACGTGGGCCACAAGACCCGCCGGACGCCGACGACGAGGGCGAGAACAGGTGTGAGGCACACGTGACTGGTGGCGCCGGCGATCGGAACAGGCAGCGGCAACAGCGTGGCAGCGAAGAGCAGGCTGGTGACGCCCGCCATCAGAACCGGAGAGGAGCCTTCACGCGACCGCGCTACTTGCTCCCCGCGAACGCTCCACGCCAGCGCAGGAATGGCCGCCGCGCTGAAGAGAGCGGCCTGCTCCATGGGCAACATGCCTTCTGCTAGGTGCATGCTTCACCTGCCGGCAGCGGGGGAACTCGGCCCAGAATACTTCTGCGAAGTGACTTTGGCCTGCTGTCTCTATCCATCGCGCCCTCCCTGCATCTTAGGTAGAGGTCCACGCACTCCACGACGTCCCCAGCGGTCTTTTGCGGCTGCTGGTCGCCGAAGAGATAGGTCCACGACCCCGGCAAGGACAGCGCGATGCCGCAGGGCCGAGGGCAGATGCTCAAGCACTCCGCCGGCTTCACCTGCACCCGCTCTCTGAGCGGGCTCTCCCGAAACGCCTCAAGCAGCTCCTGATATAGCCGGTAACCAGGCCGTGCATCCGCCGGCTCCCTTGCCGCGCCTGGTGGCCGACACGACGTGCACACGTGCAGCGTACAAAGAGGCCCGTCACCAGGCCGTTGGCCTGCCGGGCTGGACGCGGTCGCTGCAAGGTGATCAGTCATCAGGAGTCTTCTGCAGTAAGGTTTCTCGATTCAGTCGGGCTGACACCCACCGTCGCGTGCCTGGCGTCCATTTCGACACAAGCAAGCAGCGGCAGCGGTGGAGCAGGGAACAACGTCTGCTCATCTCTCACGACGCTAGCGTTCCCGAACGCTGGAGCCTGGGAAGACCCGCCAGCGCCCTGCAAATCCAATCTCTCATCCGGAGTCCGAGTGGACTCCGTTCTTAAGTATTGCATACACGCTGCACCTGCAACTGGATTGCGCCTGCATCCCGTATCTGTTTCAGCAGGGCACGACGCGATGATGCGCGAGGTCCTGAGATGCGACTGCGGCGGGACGAAGCCCGCTACTGAGGAATGCAGTTCAGAGGATTCTGGGGATCCGGATAGTAGCCAGGGTCGCAATCACAGTGGTCAAAGTGACGCTGCCCATGCCCGCCGCACTCCTCACTGCCGCCACCAGCGGATTGCGTCTTTGTGTTGAAGATCCACTGAGCGAGATAGAGCTCCTCCCCGCCAGCGACCACCTGCGTCTTGTAGTTCGACGCGATCGTCACCTCCTGGAACGTCAGGCCGAGCAGCGCACCCGCGAATGTCGACCCCTCGACCTTGCTGATCGCGTCAATGTGAACCTCGCCCTCGGCGCGAGGCATCAGGGTCTTCGCGCAGTCATAGTGATCGCCGTGCGCTACGCATCCCGTGCGGAGAATCACGCACGTGCCGCAGGTCTCGTAGCTGGTCTCTACGGCCGTAAGGGGTGTGACACCAGGTGAGGTCAGGGAACCAAAGCCCTCGTACAGCTCCATGCCAAGAACGGCGTCGCCGTCCACAGCCTCCAGGAGCCAGACCTGGCTGCCGTCCTCCGCGATGACCGTAGCCGACTGAACCGAGGAGGGCTCAAAGACAAGATCGCCAGGGCTGCCCAGCGGCCCTGTATCCGCGCTGTTACCGTGGTCCGCCCCTGCATGAGCGTCATCCCCACGCGGCGTCACGGGCCCGGCATCTGACGGTGCCCCGATGCCCACGTCGTCCGTGGAGCTCACAGAATCCGGAGCGACGGCCTGAGCGACACAACCCATGCCGTCGTTGCTCACCTCATACCCAGGCTCACAGTGGCAGTGGTCTCCGTGCATGGTGCCATTCCCGTCGCAGTCCGGCGCGGCGCTAGAGGAGCCGGACGACCCGCCAGCTTCGCATCCAACGAGCACAGAGGCGGCGAGCGCGGCCACGGCCAACGCCTTGGCTATTGTGACAACGGAAATTCGAGGTGTACCGGGGGTCATGGGCGGCTCCTTCGCATAAAACCAGCGACCCAGCCTCTATGCCTGGACACGCCCCTAGATGCAATTCATTTGCAACAAGGATGTTGCTGGACGCTTCGTGAACGTTGCCGGGCTGCATCCGCTCGTAGCGCGCGCGTTCCGTGAAAAGCAGGCGCCTGCCCCACCCATCACCTCTCCGTCCAGGCGTCTGGAACGAGGAAGATAAGAGCGTCTTCGAGCCAAACCCCCTCCCCGACCTCTTCGAGGCGGCTCCAGAGCTGCGGCCTCTGGAGATCGGTCTCCTGGAGGTTGTCGAGCACCGCGCTCCCCTCCAGTGACTGGGCTGTGGACCGGCGCGCGGGCCCCAGCCAGTCAGGCTTCTCGCGTTGGCACCAGCGTCTCCGCGGCTGTTCCTCCAGGAGCTGACTGAGGGCGCTTAAGCACACGCGCTGTCCTATGGCGCCCCCTGGAACAAACCCCGTCGGTCGCACACCCGGGGCGTCCCACGCCTCAAACAGCGTGCCCTTCACCACGGCGACCCGCTTGTCGGGATAGGAGACTCCGATTCGGGCCAGCGCCGCGGCGGCCTCAGGGGTCGCAGACAAGGGAACCTGGTGGTCTCGCATTCGATCCAGCTTCCGGTCGAGGCGATCACGCTTATTGGGCCCCACCCAAGCGCCCCATGCGTCGCTCGGTTCGTGTTGAAGGTAGAACTTAACCGCGACCTCCCAGTGCTCCACCGCGCCACCCGAGTCGCGCACGACAAAATCCAGCGCTCCAAGGGTTCGCCCCGCCGCTTGAACCTGAAGGTTCCGCGCGAGCAGCTGATAAGAGGGCGTTCGCGCAAGCCAGAATTCCAGGAGCGCCTCGAAATAGAGACCTACCTTCCAGGAGGGATTGACTGCCAGATGGTCGTGAAGCTCCGACGGGTCCTGGTCGAGCCACATGAGCCAATCCCAATGTTCAGACAGAGCGCGTGCTGCCGAGTCACTCGACCACAGGCTCAGGCCAGGTGCGCTACCCAGTAGGCTCGGGCCACCCATAGACCACGCCAGCGCGCGCACCGCGTCATTCGCAAGCTCCCCTAACGATTTGTGGACCATCCGCAACACCCCTGCTTGGCCTCTATCTTGTCACCCCCGGCGAGGTCCGTGAAGACGGGCAACGGCGGCACGCAATACGTTCTTGCAAGTGATTTGCAAGTATGGCCAAATCCAGCGCCTGCGGGCGGGCCTTGAGCGGGCGAGACCGTTTGTCTGCAGGCGCCGCGGCTGGCCAACGACCCGCAGCGCGCTGCCCGGCCGTTTAACCACACACCCACGAGCAGACCATGACCACCTCGACCCCTTCGCCGGGCCTCGATTCCAGGCTCCCAGTCACCGTACTGTCTGGATTCCTTGGAGCTGGGAAGACCACGCTCCTGAACCAGGTCCTGAACAACCGCGAGGGCCTTCGCGTGGCCGTGATCGTGAACGACATGAGCGACGTGAACATTGACGCCGCCCTGGTCGACCGAGGTGGTGCTGAGCTGAGCCGAACCGAAGAGAAGCTCGTGGAGATGTCGAACGGGTGCATCTGCTGCACGCTCCGGGATGATCTCCTCGAGGAGGTCTCACGACTCGCGCAGGAGGGACGCTTTGATTACCTCCTGATTGAGTCCACTGGGATCTCGGAGCCTATCCCGGTAGCCCAGACGTTCACCTTTGAAGACGAGAAAGGCGTGAGCCTGGGCCAGGTCTCCCGCCTCGACACCATGGTGACCGTGGTCGACGCAGCCAGCTTTCTCAGAGAATACAACGCCGCAGACGCCCTGAAGGACCGTGGCGAGTCGCTGGGCGAGGACGATGAGCGGACGGTCACGGACCTGCTCATCGACCAGATTGAGTTCGCTGACGTGATCCTGTTGAACAAGCTGGACCTCGTCACCGAAGAGCAGGGCCGAAAGGTCGAGGCTATCGTGAACGCGCTCAACCCAGGCGCCAAGCTCATCCCGACAACCCACTCCAAGGTCGCGCTTGGAGAGGTGCTGAACACGGGGCTCTTTGATTATGACACGGCCGCCAGCTCTGCAGGATGGATCCGCGAACTTCAGGGAGAGCACACGCCCGAGACCGAGGAGTATGGGATCTCGAGCTTCACCTATCGGACCTCGGAGCCCTTCGATGCGGATAAGCTCTGGTCGTTTATCAACGACGGAGAGAACTGGCACGGCGTCCTGCGATCCAAGGGCTTCTTCTGGATAGCGGCAGATCACCGTGTCGCCTATGAGTGGGCGCAGGCCGGTGGCGTGAGCAACGTGAACCCGGCTGGCATGTGGTGGGCAGCTGTCCCGCGTGGACAGTGGGCACACCCAGAGGGGCTCAGGCCTGACGAGCAACCCGACTGGCACCCGCGCTACGGCGACCGTGCTCAGCTCCTGGTGTTTATTGGCCAGGGTATGGACGAAGCGACGATGCGCTCGCGGCTCGACGCATGCCTGCTTGACTCCAAGCTCGCGCTGTCAGACAGCGACGCATGGGCTTCCTTGAAGAACCCGTTTCCTGAGTACCAGCCTGCAGAAGCGCAGGCCTGAGGCAGGAGTGTTTGTTGCTCTGTGACTGGCTAATTGTCGGCGGCGGCATCCACGGCGTGCATATCGCGACTCGGCTGTTGAGCGACGCCGGCGTCTCTCCTGAGCGGCTCCGGATTGTCGATCCAGGAGCGCGGCTGCTGGAGCGTTGGCGCGACTGCACTCAGATCACAGGGATGCGGCATCTGCGCTCGCCCTCCGTGCACCACCTGGACCTCGACCCCTGGTCCCTGCAGCGCTTCGCGGGGAAGCGGAAGAATCGGAAGAGGGGACTCTTTGCGCCTCCTTACGACAGGCCTGCCCTCACGCTCTTCAATGATCATTGCGACCGACTCATCAGCGACCTTCAGCTTGACGGGCTCC
>CALCNF010000525.1 GCA_937897815.1 uncultured Pseudomonadota bacterium
AAGCTGATGATCTGCGACTCTCCCTGGGGCGATACGTGGCTGATGCTCGAGGACTGCTCGGCTCAGGGGCTGATCTGCGTTGGAGACGCGGGCTGCGCGCCCGAGGGCGGCGGCATCGGGAAGCTGGCGAACACGAACGCTGGTCTCGAGTTCTGGGCGGTCGACCTTCGCAACGCCCAGGTGTCTACGCCGGCTAAGTTCCTCGACGCTCAGAACGCGCCCTTCGCCGTGATCGTCTCGAACACCGACGAGGCGGAGTCCTCTGACGTCACGGTCACCTACCCGGATGGCAATCAGGTGAGTCAGACGGTTGGACCGGAGTCGCTTCACGTCTTCAACCTTCCGTCCACCTGGGGGCTGGAGGGCTCGGGGGTGACTCAGAGCGCCTTCCGCATCGAGGCGACCAAGCCCATCGTCGCCCACCAGTTCAACCCCCTGCACAACGTCGACGTCTTCTCGAACGACGCGTCGGTCCTCCTGCCGGTCGAGATGATGGGAAGCGAGTACTACGTCTTGACCCTTGAGCACTTCAACTCCGGGGCCTACGACTTCCCCGGTTACGTCACGATTGTGGGCATCGCGGCCGATCCCGTCGACGTGACCGTGACGCCCACGACCTCGACCCTGAGCGGGCCCGGCGTCCCGGTGATCGGGGCGGGCCTGAGCGAGACCATCACCGTGAACCAGGGCGACGTGGTGCACATCGAGGCCGCGGGAGGTGACATGAGCGGCACCCGCGTCATGGCCGCGGGCCGCGTGAGCGTCTTCGCGGGTCACCTCGCTGGGCGCCCTGAGAAGGGGGACTGCTGTTCGGATCATCTGGAGCAGCAGCTGCCTCCTGTGAACCGCTGGGGTACGGCGTTCCACGTCGGTCGGTCTGTGCCGCGCGGCAAAGAGGTCGACTATTGGCGAGTCGTGGCCGCAGGCGCGGGAAGCGTGGTCTCCATCAATGGCGCGGCGTCCACCGGGGGCTACTCCCTGGGCGCGGGTCAGTGGCAGGAGTTCACCTCGACCGGACACTTCACGCTCACGGCGACCGAGCCCGTGATGCTGGCGCGCTTCTTCGCCTCGACCATGGAGTCGAGCATGCTCAACACCCTGTGCAACAGCGACTCGGACTGCGGTCCGGGCTACGTCTGCGACATCGCTTGCCAGTACAAGCCGTGCTCAAGCGACGCGGACTGTGGGCCGATGCAGGTGTGCAACACCTCGCTCAATGATGGGTCGGTGGAGTGCCTCGAGGTGGGCGACCCGGCCATGATCATCGCCGTGCCCGTCGAGCAGTGGCAGACGGACTTCGTCTTCCTGACTCCGAACACCTACAAGAAGGACTTCATCAACGTGGTGGTCCCCTCGGGTGTGCAGGTGACGCTCGATGGTCAGCAGCTGCCGCCGGGTGAATTCGAGCCCATCGGCGACGGGAGCTACACCGTCTACCGAGGTGAGGTCACCGATGGGGTGCACGTCATGAAGTCCGAGGCGCCCGCTGGGCTCACCGTCTACGGGTTCGACGGGGCCGTAAGCTACGGATACCCGGGCGCCATGGGACTGAAGAAGCTCACGGAGTAGGCGCGCCCCCGCCCGAAGGCGAAGACGCGCCACCCCGTGCGCAACCCCAACTCTACCCCGGCTCCGAAGCATCACCCTTCGCTCGCTTCGCCGTCTCGCGGGTAGACTCGAGGCTGAGCTCGCTCAAGCCGTCCTGGAATCGAATACGCGAGAGCATCAGGCGCTCCTTGTGGTCGACCACCGCGATGGTCGCGTCCTGAATGCGCTGGCTCGTCTCCTTCATCTTCCGCTTCAGGTGCGTCATGAGCTCGCCGCGCACCTTCACCAGCTTCAAGGTGGCGATCTGCCCGTGGAGCTCCTGGTTTCGCGTCCGGAACTCCTGGATGCGGTCGCGCAGGGAGACGATGGCCTCTCGCTCGCTCTGCATCGTCGTGTAGAGCTCCAGCAGCTCGCTCATCGCGTTCGCGAACTCCGGGTCCGGGGTGGAGACCTTGAGGTAGGTGCGAATCAGCGTCACGCCCAGGTCGCTTCGAAGATCCATCGTGCGGACCAGGGGAGTGGCCTCGACCACCTTGAACGTCTTGGTCTCATTGGCCTTCAGATCCAGGGCGATGAGGTGGGTCTCCCCACGGCGATCGGTCACCTTGGGGCTCTTTTCGAGGGTCCAGCCGTCTCGCACCAGGTGTCGGATGAAGACGCGCGCGGACTCATTGAGGCGGTTGGTGACCGTGAGGCTGGTGGTGCGGCGGTGCTTGATCTCTGCGGTGCAGACTCCGCGGTTCACCTTGAGCAGGCTGGAGATCTCGTCGCCCGTGCTCTGAGAGCGCTCGACAACGATCTGACGATCGAGCGCGAAGGGGACCAGGGTCATGGAGCCCGGCGGAACCGACTCCGTGAGGCCCTCGCCGATGAACCGGCCGTCTCCATACACGGTCACCGGGCCGGTCTCGAGGGTCGAGTCCGTGGGATTCTCGAAGCGAACAGCCTTAAAGGCGTATCGGTCGTGACCACGCTTGTCGTCCGGGGCGTACAGGTAGACCACCTTCCCGTCGGTCTCGGACTTCATGATGCTCACCATGGCGCTCGTGCCCCGGGCGATGGTCATGGGAGTCGCGCTCTCAAAGTGGCTCTCGCCGACCGGGGCCCCCTCGCGCTGCGTGTCCTGGGCAGCGTCGACGAACTTCAACTCGACACCCGCCGACTTACCGGCGACGTTTCCACGAGCCCTCACCTCGATGTTCTGGGGGGCGACTCCCATGGCGATGAGCTCGTTACGAAGCCGGTTGGCGCGATCCATCGACTGCTCTACCGGCTCCTCCTCGCTCTCCTCTGCATAGCCCTCGATGACCACGTTCTGGTCCTTCGCCTGGAGCTCTTTCGCGAGTCGAGCGACTCGGGTCCGGTGCTCTTGCTTGTAGGGACTCGCGACGGAGTGCGCTCGTCCGCTCCCTCCGCCCTTGCTGCGCCCTCCCATCAATCCAAGGCTGACGCCTCCGCCACCTGAGCCGCTGTCTGAGTAGCCCATGGAGGCGCCCGCGACGTCGCCCATGCCCCTCTTGAGGGTGTGCATGTAGGTGGTGCCGTGCTGCTGCGCCGCGGGATGGCCCTCGGGTACGGGCAGCGCGCTCGCCGCGAACTTCACGAGGGTCTTGGATTTCTTCTCTGTGACCCGTTGGATCGCTCCGGTCGGAGGCGCTTGAGCGAACCGGTGCTTATCGCTCAGGGTCTGACGGTGGACGTTCACGACCGAACGAAGGTCGTAGCGAAACGACAGGGCGGAGCTGGAACCGACGCCGACCTTCACGGCCTCCCAGTCCTCCCCGGACGTGTTGTCGACGATGGCCCATCCCTGAACCTCCATGCCCTCCTCGCCGACGACGACGCGGTAGCTGGGTTTCCAGGCCGGGGCCTCGGTGATGTAGGTGATCACGAGATCATGCGGCCCTCGGTTGGGCAGCTTGATGGCCATCTCGACGATGTCCTCCTGGCTCGCGCCCCGGGTGGGGTAGGAGACGGGGACATTCTCGCCGGTCTTGGCGTGCTTGACCGTGAGCGACTTCAGGAAGTCGTCGACCTTGTCGTGTGGGACGTCCAGCTTCAGCGTGTCGCCCTCGACGCGCGCCTGGCGCTCGTAGTAGGCGATGCCGTTTCGGTAGACGACGACGCGGCCGAGAGAGGCGTCCGAGGCCTCGACGTAGGTTGCGTGGTTGGCGCAGGCCGACAGCACGGTCAGCGCGGCGGCGAAGAAATAGAGACCTGGATGGGTCATGGAGGTCCTCCTGACAAAGGGTGATGAGAGCTAGGACGCACCGGCGTCAAAAAGGATCTAACCAGCGATTGCCAAGCGGGCCGGGAGAGCTAGGATGAAGACCGGTCGAGGGAGGTCGCGACGTGGACGCTTCATTCTGGAAGAGCAAGTGGAAGAAGGGTGAGATCGGCTTCCATAAGGACGAGGTCAACGAGGTCCTCACGGCGAACTGGGACGGGTTGAACCTCCCCTCTCGCTCCCGTGTCTTTGTCCCTCTGTGCGGTAAGTCCGAGGACATGCGGTGGCTCGCCCGGCGTGGCCATCAGGTGGTCGGCGTGGAGCTCTCGGAGCTCGCATGCACCCAGTTCTATGGTGACTACGACGTGCCCTTCACCAAAGAGCGTTCAGGCTCCTTTACCCGCTTCGAGAGCGAGGAGGTGAGCATCTTGTGCGGGGATTTCTTCAAGCTCACGGCCCATGACCTGGGCGCCGCAATCGGGTTCTGGGATCGGGCCGCGCTGGTCGCTCTTCCTCCTAAGATGCGCCGAGATTACGCGGAGAAGATGCGTCGTCTCCTGCCCGTCGGCTCCATCGGTCTCCTGGCCAGCTTCACCTATCCTCAGGACGAGAAGAAGGGCCCACCTTTCTCCGTCTCCGAGGACGAGGTCCAGGAGCTCTATGGCCGTTGGTTCGAGGTCGAGAAGGTCGCCGATGAGGACATCCTCGACCACCAGCCCGAGTTCCGAGAGCGGTGGGGGTTGAGCGCCCTTCGTCGTCAGGTGTACCGGCTCCGTCGGCGCTTCTAGAACATCAGGGAGAGGCCGATACGGTAGAAGGGCTCCAGCTCGTCGGAGACGATGTCCTGACGGAGCAGCTCCTCGTCTACGTCGAAGTGCTGGAGCAGCCCTCCGGTGACCTCGAGGCCGATCGCCTCGCCAACCAGGATGAACACGCCCGCGGCGAGCCCGATATTGCCAAAGACGTCGTCGGAGCTTGAGAGCGGGTGATCGAAGCTCAGGCGCGTCAGGGTCGTGAACCCGTGCACGAGCGGGCTGACGGGCTTGGGCTCGGAGAGCCACGTCCTCGCGGCGGAGCGGTCGGAGGCGGCGACGAGGGGCGGCGGCGGC
>CALCNF010000526.1 GCA_937897815.1 uncultured Pseudomonadota bacterium
ATGGGCACGTCCGGGGTCGCCGACTGGAGGTCATAGAGCGTGACCTGGCTGCCGTTCTCCGAGCAGAACAGGGAGACGTTCAGGTTGTCCGCTGCGAGGACGACGTCGCTGTCCGGGTTCTCGAAGTAGACCTCGGGGACCAGCGTGTCGACGGTCGGCTGGTAGTAGATCACCAGGTTGCTCGGCGGAAGCACGCTTGGGTTTCCGGCCACGTCCGAGATCTTCACGTAGACCTCGTTTCCGCCCTCATCGAGGAGCACCTCGGTCTGAGTCGGGGTGTTGGCGAGGATATCGCCCGAGGCTCGGACCACGCCCTGAACGTACACGTCATACGTGCCGTCGGAGTCGGCCTCAACATCGATGAGGTAGTATCCGCCTACGTTCGCGACGAGACCGCCGGCCGAGACCTCAGCGGCGTTCAGAGTCCCCTGTGTGGGGGGAATGACGTCCGAGCTCGAGCTCAGCGAGGTCACCGAGGGAGAGACGGTGTCTCGGTAGATGCGTCGGGACTGGTTGTAGTCGTTCTCCGCGTCCACGCTCTTGGTCCAGGCGGCGCCCGTCTGGTCCTGAAGCTCCATGACCACCTTTTGGTATCCATCCGGGAGCCCCGCGAGGCTCACCTGAGTGTTTCCGCTCGCTGTGATGCTGAGCAGCGTGACCTGGGCGAAGCCCTCGGTGGCGCAAACCACGGCGTTGGCTGCACCCGTGATGCTCGGGTGATCACTGCAAAGGCGGCCATTATCGGCCGAGGTGATGAAGCCGCTGAAATTGACGGGCATCACCGCGGCGTCCAGCGAACCCAGCGGTGTCCAGCACAGGGCCTGATGGCAGATGCCAGCGCCAGCGCAATCGTCGTTCGTCGCGCAGACCTGGTCACCGTAATAGCCAGACGACTGGATGATCACGGAGGGCGGATTACTCTGGACGATGATCGCCAGCTGGAGGCTCGTGACGTTCAGCGCGGCGTCGCTCACCACCGCGGTGAGGATCACGTTGCCCTCGGGGTAGGTGATCTTGCCGAGATAGCCCTCTTCCTCGAATGAGATCGTCTTGTTCTCGTCCTCACCGACCGTCTGGGTCATGGTGTGGTTGAGGGTCTTCTCCTGGGGGAGGCCGTCCACGTCGGTCCACTCGAGCTTCACGCTGACGATCTTATTGGTCTCGACACCGGACAGGAGCACCTGGAGCGGCGCCTGCATTCCCGGGTCGGAGTCCTGATCGTCGAAGGCCAGGAGCTTGGTGTCCGCCGGCGATGCGAATACGACCGTGGGAGCCACGCGGTCGACGCTCACGGAGACCTCGCTAGCGCAGACCTTCTGGTCGGCCAGGTCCGTGATGCAGGCGGTGAGTACGCAAGCGCCTCCGTGCTTGAGCACAACGGCGTCGAAGGCGGCGGTCAGGTCACCGATGGTGTCCTGGTAGGTGGTCGGCTCCGCCTCACCGTCGCACAGGACCTCCAGCTCAGCCGTGCTGCCGGCCTCGGCGTCCGTGAGCACCGCGGTGACCTCCAGGGTGCAGTCGGCCTGCAAGCCGGCGCACTCCGCGGAGGCGAGGTTGAAGAACTGGCCGTTGACCACGTTGTCGATACCGATCGTGGGGAAGCTGGTCTTCTTGGTGACCATGCGCTCGGCGCTCGCCCCCTGGAGTCCCTGGGAGTCTGCAGTCGCCTGGAAGGGCAGCATCTGGCTCGCGGGGATGATCTCCACGCCCGTGAACGTGTACGTGCCAGCCTCGGCGTCAATGACGGGCTCTACGCCTACGTCGGTTCCCTGACGCAACAGAGCCACCGCGGCGTCACCGACGGCCGCGCCCGTGTCCGAGTCCGTCACCTCGATGACGAAGTCGAGGGTGTCGGCCGTCGTGACCAGGTCGCTGGCCGGAGTCGTGATCTTCACGATGGGCGCCGCGTAGTCCAGGTCGACCGTCGTGTTGATGGTGGCGGCCTCGTTGCCGTAGGCGTCCTTACCGCTGACGATCACCGCGCTGATACCGGGCTGGAGGGTGACCTCAGCCCAGGTCACCGTGAAGTCGGCCTCGACGTTCTGGCAGCCCTGGTCATCGCCCGCGACGCTGAGGCAGATCTCGGCGCCGACAGTGTCGGTCTCGCCGGTCATGGTCGCGCTGAAGGACGTCTGATATCCGGGCTTGTCAGCGTTGATGTCTCCATCGGTGTCCGGGTTGGTCAGGGGATCCAGCACCGAGTCCGGCGCCGGGGTGTTGAGCGCCAAGGTCGGCGCGTCCACATCGAAGAGGGCGATCACCGAGGCGTCGCCTCCATTATCGGCCGTCGTGTTTCCGAAGGTGTCCGTCGCGCCCACGCTCACGGTGTAGGAGCCACCGGTCATCTCAGGGCAGTTGGTCGCCAGATCCGAGGTGAAGCTGAAGACGCCACCAGCGATCGAGCCATCCGAAAAGGAGCAGTCTTCCATGCCACCCTCGACCGCCGTGCTCACGGTCACCTGCACAGACTGACCCTCAAGGTTCGCGGCCTCACCGACCAAGGTGATCGCCAGGGTGTTGAGCTTCACGCCGCTCGCGGGCGAGGACAGGGAGATGGAGGGCGCGGGGAGCCCGACGGTCAGGGCGATATCCGCCGACTGATTCGGGTTCTCAGCGTCAACACGCGCTCGACAAAGGACGCTGTTCGACACGGTCGCAGTGTCGAGCAGGACCGGAAGGCTGTATACGTTGTCATCGGCGATGTTGTCCGCCGTCATGACGAGCGAGCCCGCGGTGAAATAGGTGTTTCCGCCGTTGAGCGCGCGACACTCGACGAGCAGCGTGTTGCCCGCGAGCAGGTCGCTGGCCGTAAGGCTGAAGTCCATGCTGTAGACCGTATCGCTGCCCCCGGCGCCGTTGTCCTTGGAGAACAGGGTCGCTCCCGTGGTGGGGCTGTCGATGCTGAGCTCGGAAAGGCCCGAGAAGACCTTCATGTCCACGGAGGCGACGCCGGCGTTGGCGCATGAGTCCGTTCCGCTGACGGAGATGGTCACGTCACCGTTCTGCGTGAAGGTCACGTCCTGGAAGGCGAACACACCCGACTGGGGCGTGGTGCTCCCGGCGGGGACGCCGTCGATGGTGAGGCTCAGGCTGTTGAAATCCTGCTCGTTCAGGCCCGTCACCTGGCCGATGACGTCATACTGGATGCCGATGGCCTCCGCCGACTTGTCCATGGTCAGGTTGATCGTATCGAAGACCGACGGATCGGGCTGGGTCAGGGTGACCACAGGGACGCTCGTATCTACCTGATAGACCAGATCGGCTAGCGTGCCGTTCAGGGTCGGCGAGGAGGGGTGAATCGCCTCAGCGGTCAGGGTGAGGCTTCCCTCAAATGGCCCGTCGTCGGTCGTCACGGGGATCGTGAAGTTCGCGAAACCATCGTCGTCGAAGAGGACATCATCGAGGGTCACGGGCTCGGCGTCATCGACCGTGTAGGTCAGACGACCGCGGTTGCACTGACCGCCCGAGTGCATCACCTGTACGGCCACCTGCAGACCGGCCGTCGCCTCATCCGCGTCCGTGATCAGGCAGCCCTCCTCGGTCGTCGGGCTCACGAACACGGGGCACTCGTCGGTGTGGACGAGGACGGTCTTCGAGGCGGAGACCGCATCGCCAGACGTGGTCGTGCTCTGAACCGTCACCGTGTAGCCCTCGTTGCCCGAGGGCGGCATCGTGACCGCCGTGAAGTTGATCGTCGCGAGGCCGTTCTCATCGGCCACCGCGGGGATCTCGCTCATCTTGTTCCCGTTCACGATCAGCTCAACCGGGCGTCCGGTCGACAGGCCGCTCGCCTGGGCCACCACATCCACCTGCAGCGAGGGGATGCCCGCGTAGTTCAGGGGCTCGTCCTCGGGGTAGATGGTCGCCGAGTCCTCGCCCTCGCCCTTCGATCCACCCTCGGTGGTGAAGTGGAAGGCCAGGGACAGCTCGACGGGGGTCGCGTCGGGTCCAACGCCATCGGGGTCCACGGCGTCAGGGTCCACGGCGTCGGGGTCCACCCCGTCCGGGTTCACGTCCCCGGCCACGTCGGGCGTCGGGGTCGGCGACGGCTCATCGTCGGGACCGCACGCAGCCGTCCATAGAAGTCCAAGGGAAAGCGGGATCACCAAGAAGCGCTTCATCTTCGTCTCACCTTAGCGGGATGGGATTCGATTCAAAACTGCCGTCCACCGGGGCGAAGTCTCGCCCGGTAGCCGAACTCGGGGTCAGTTCAGGCGCCACATTGAAGGGATTTAGCGCCTGTTCATGTCAGCCGCCCGTGCGCTTAAAAAGTGCTCAGGCGACTTCCTGAAGTAGCGCAGGTGCGACTTCGTTGCAAGCACGCCCGCGCGGCACCGCATGGGCGCGAACGAACACATTGCGCGCGCTCGCGCGAGGCGGCCGGTACAGGCCGTCGTTGTGGGCCGCCTTGCGACCAGGAACTACGCAGGGTTCAGCCGATTCCAGACCCCTCAGCGGGCGGGCCGCTCGCGGCGGTCGCAGAGCGCTGTCCACGGCGCTGGCGCCGTCGGGACCTAGGGAGCCACGATCAGGATCTTCAACGACTCCAGATCTTGAACGAAGCGCCCCACGTCTTCCTTGGCCCGCTCGGGGTCAACCTCGAAGCGCTCCGTGAGCGCCGCGACGAGCTCCATGGTGGACACCCCCGACTCCGCGGCCGCCTGCAGCGCGGCAAAGAGAAACACGGCGCTGGGGTTCTCCAGGATGTGCATGGTGCTGTCGGGCATGAGGATGAACGCCTGGCCGCCCACCTCCCTGGTGACCAGATTGGCCCTGACAGACCATCGCGGCGCGCTTTCTAGTGATGCGTCCACGGGACACGCTCCTTCACGCTGGAGTTGGGTGGGGATCTTGGGTACGCAACCCGACTTCGACCCTAAACCTGGGTTGATTCCTTAGCTCGACCCGTTCTAAGGTGTCGGGCAGGGAATGAATAGCCCGGGGGTTTGGTGAGCGGCAAGTGGTTCGCTCGTCGCGCCCGCGGGGGCGGGATCTAGGGAAGCGTGAGCCGCGCACCCGCGAGCGGTTTAAGCGCAAGCCCACAAAGCCCGTCTAGCAGACACAACTTTTGAGAAATCAGTTCAGCCAGGGCACCCCTCGACGCGTCTACGGTCGCGAGAGAGTGTTCGTTTGATTGGAGTTCCGAGATGATGCGAGTGGCGATTACGTGCACAGCGATTCTGATGGTCTTTGGCGTGGGAGCCTGCGGCGAGGAAGAGGCCGCGGCCCCAACCCCGGTCTTGCCGGTGCCCGACGTAAACGAGCCGGACAGCTCGGACGGCGACGTCACAGACCCCGACGGGGCGAACGCTGACACGGCGGACGCGTCCACCGATGGTGGCTCGACCGACGACACGGACGGCCCCCAGGAGGGCTGTACGGCCGATGACGACTGTGACGGTCAAATCGATCTCGCCAAGTGCGAGGAGGCTGTTTGTCAGGAGGGTGAGTGCGTCGCGGTCGATGTCGACCTGTGCTGCAGCTTCACTTCTGACTGCATCGGACTCCTGGAGCCTGGGAACTGCCAGACGATTCAGTGCATCCAGAGCGCGTGCGAGCTCATCGAGATCGACAACTGCTGCAAGACCGACGCGGACTGCTCCGATCAAGCAGACGGCTGCTGCTCGGAGGCGACCTGCGGGGCCGACGGCTTCTGCGACCTCACCGTGAAGGAGTTCTGCTGCGCCACGAGCGAGGACTGTGACGACGGCAACCCGGTCACGACCGACCAGTGCGTTGACGCCTGCGCCCAGGATGGCTGCCAGAACCTGGCCGGCCCGTGTGACCTCCAGGCGGTCTTCATCGACAAGGACTTCGATGACGGCACGCTCCAGCTGCTCAACACCTACGACGATGATCCGGGCGACAACGTCTCGGTCAGCGCCGTGAAGAACACCTCGGTCAGCCCTGGCTGGTCTCTCTACTTCGGCGACCCCGAGTGCCAGACCTACTACGATGGCCCCATGAGCGACTGCTCCCCCTCGAAGATGACGGCCGACGAGAGTCAGTCGGTGAAGCTGTCGGTCTCGACCGCGCAGTTCACCATGGACCCCGACGCAGGTGCGTTCCTTGGCTTCTGGGTGAACATGTCCGCGGAGCCAGAGCTCTTCATTCCGAGCATCGGCTACTGGGCTCCTGATTATCTGCGCGTGGTCGTCGATGACGGCAGCCAGAAGTACACGATCTGGAAGAGCACCGACGAGGACGCCCTCGGCGGCGACAACAGCAGCGAGGGACAGTGGCTCTATCAGGCCGCTGACCTGTCACCGTTCACGAACAAGGCGATCGAGGTGAGCTTCGAGTTCATCGCGGACGACACCGGCAACTACAACATCAACGAGGGCCTGAACGCTGAGCAGGTCGCCTGGGTTGGCGCCTACGTGGACTCCATCAAGATCATGGCCATCTGTGAGGAGGGCACCTGCTCGGTGGACTCCCCGAGCTGCCCGGACGACTTTGATGGCTGCTCTTCGCAGAGCTGCACCCTGTTCACCCAGGGCTCGGGCGGCGTCTGTGGCTACCAGTCCTCCACGCCGGGAGAGGAGTGCCAGGGCTGCACCCAGGTCGGCGACTGCGGCAACGACCCGTGCTTCAACTACAGTTGCGAAGACGGCGTATGCAGCGCCACCAAGGACCCATCCTGCTGCGCTCCCTCGAGCTCCTTCCCGGAGGCGACCGCGGAGCCCAATGTCGCCTACGAAGGCTTCGAGGCGGCCGACTCACTGGCCGGATGGGAGGTCGAAGATCCGTACGCCGATAACGTGAGCTGGCAGGTCAGCGGCGTCTACCCCCATCAGGGTGCCTCTTCTCTGTACTTCGGTAACGGACTCGACTTCACGGCCGATCCCCCGAACCCGTCGACCGCCAACATCTGGTCGCCGTGGTTCACCGTGGACGACGATCCGTACCGCACGCCGACCCTCTCGTTCTGGCTCTACATGGACACGGAGTACACGGGCGCGGTTGGCGCAGTGGACTGTGAGTTTGGCTACGACGAGCTGACCGTGTGGATCACGACCAAGGATGGTCAGATGATCGAGGTCTGGGACTCGTGCGAGGCGACGGCGAACAGCACCCTCTACATCTACAAGCAGTTCGGTGTGGACCTGAGCGCCTACGGTGGCGAGGAGGTCCGACTGGGCTTCGCCTTCGACTCTGGAGAGGGCGTGCCGGGTATGCCGGGCATCGGCAACTCGGGTGAGGGTGTCTTCCTCGACGAGATGACCGTGACGTCGGTCTGCGGCGACTCGCCCTGCGTGAGCGCCTCAGACTGTGATGATGACGAGGCCTGCACCGAGGACTTCTGCGACCTCGGAGAGTGCGTGAACATCCAGGACAACCCGCTCTGCTGCACCGACGCGAGCGACTGTGATGACGGCAACGACTGCACGGAAGAGACCTGCGAGAGCGGACTCTGCAACTCCAACTACGGAGACGACCTGACCAACTGCTGCAGCACAGCCGATTGGCTGGGTGGCTGGAGTGAGGACTTCGAGGGCGGGCTCAACGGCTTCACCAGCGAGAGTGACTCGGACGATGTCGTCTGGCACCTCACCTCGGACAACGCAAACAGCGGCAACTCCAGCGTGAACTTCGCGGATCCGTTCAGCGGCGTGTACGCCGATCCCAGCATGCTGGGAGACCTGAGCGGTCGCCTGATCTCGCCGCCCATCGAGGTCCCGCCCTACGGCAAGGGAGCCTCGTACGCTGAGTTCTGGTTCACCATGTCCACCGAGTGGGACGACAATGACCCGGCCGAGTGGGCTGAGAACTTCATCGACCTCGACGGAGACGGCGCGCCGGACTTCCAGATCGATGAGCTCCAGGTCATGGTCATGGTCAACGGTCTCATCGGCATGGCCGACTCCCACTGGGCGAGCTGGTACGTGACCAACACGACCTTCGGCGAGTGGGTTCACAGCCGCGTGGACCTGGCGGACTACGCGGGCGATACGGTTCAGCTGGTGTTTGAGTTCACGGCGGACGCCAACACTCAGAAGAACCAGTACCCGGGTGTCTTCATCGACGACATCTCCTTTGGTACGACCTGCCTGCCTCTGGGAGCCATCAACTGCATGTATGGCGGCGACTGCAACTCGTCGGACGAGTGCAAAGTCAGCTCCTGCTCCGATGAGTTCAAGTGCATCGAGGAGCCCAAGGCGACGCCCGAGTGCTGTGAGCCCTACGAGGTCGACACGCTCACCCTCGGCTTTGAGGGCGACGGCGACGGCTGGACCTTCGACACGACCTGCGGTCCCAATGAGGCCGCTCCGGGCGTGAACCAGGATAC
>CALCNF010000527.1 GCA_937897815.1 uncultured Pseudomonadota bacterium
CAACCTGCGTAGGTAAAGAAGACGCTGGAGAAGGCGGCGGCCACGGAGCCCTCGACCACGTCGGTCTGGGCGAGCGAGCCGGTCGCCGAGATGCTCGGGATCGTCACATCAGCCGCCCAGATCAGGCAGCCGAGGCCCACGAGACAGTAGATGGCGATAGGGATCCAGGTGAACAGGAGCTGGAGTCGCCCGACGAGGGAGACGCTCCGGACGTTCGCCCAGGTGGACACCATGACGAGGCCGAGCGCCGTCAGATCTCCTACATCGATCGACACACCGGCCAAGGACACGACGCCGTAGCTGAACACGTGGCCGAAGCTCGTCGCCTCAAGGGTCTCCACCCCGCCGACGGCGAGAGCGGCAACCGAACCGGCGAAGGTCGCCAGCAGAGAGAGGGTCCCCCAGGCCGCCGCGACCGGCCGACCGTAGGCCTTGTCCAGGAAGAGATAGTCCCCACCGGCGCGGGGGAAGAGCGTACCGAGCTCGGCCGTGACCATGGCTCCCGCGATGGAGATCAGCGCGCCTAGAACCCAAAAGCCGAAGTAGCCGAGTGCGCCGCTCGAGGCGCGAGCCACCTCCGCGGGCGTCAGAAAGATCCCCACGCCTACGATGTTGCCGAGGACCAACGCCGTGCACGCGCCCAGGCCCAAGGTGCGGCGCTCCGCCGAGGGGGCGGCCTCGTGTGTGGACGGACGCGCGTCCACCTCGATGGCGGCGGTGAGATGCGCCACGTTACTTGTCCTTCTTGGGCTCGGGCGGGGCCGGAAGGACGTACCGATCTCGAGCGCCCTGGCGGACTCGGTGGTAGCGAATCTGCAGGATCTTCTTGATCTTGGGCAGCTCCAGCCACTCCAGGAAGTCGGCTGGCCGCTGAGTCATGTAGGTGTAGTCCCCCTCCTTCCCATTCGGAAAGGTGCGAAGGACCTGCGCGTTGTCCGCGAAATCGAGCGCCCGGAAGTTCGCTCGGTAGGCGGGCGTGAACTCGAAGTACTGCTCGGCGTTGGAGAGATAGATGAGGGAGACCGGAACGCCGATCTCCTTCAGGGCCTTTCCTACCCCCGCCATCGCTCCGTCGGGCACGGTGAGGTCGCCGCGGAGCATGTGAACCCGATTGTCTCGGAAGAGCCCCGACAGGTAGCTGTACGTCTCACCGTCTGTCACGAAGCACGGTATTTTGGCCTTCTTGTAGTCTCGGCGGAGCCGGCGAAGGCGAGCGTAGACGGCGACGCGTCCGTGCTTGAACGCTTTACCCAGCGCCTTGAGGTCTTTCGGTGAGGTCGCGGCGCTCTCGATGAGGGATTCGCTCTTCTTTCGTTGCTTGGGCGACCACATGGCGATGAAGTCGTCCGGCGTGTCTGCGACCTGGAAAAAGAGCCCATAGATGCGGTGCAGGTCCACGACCACCTGGTCGAAGTCCATGGGGATGATCAAGTCCGGACGCGCCCAGCTCGCGTACATGTAGAGCTGGTCGGTGCCCACACCGACCAGCGCCCCGCCGACCTCATCGATCGTCGGTCGGAACAGGTGGGGCCGGTCCTCATTCGAGACCACGTAGTGGGAAGAGCGGACCAGGTTCTTTGGAGCTGGGTCCGGCGTGACCGCCTGCAGCACCTTCTGGTGCTCGGGATTCATCGCGCCCGATGGCGCGCTCGCGTGCGCCGACGACGTCAGGAGCCCGGCGAGGACCGCGGTGGTGATGAGTAAACGGTTTGTGCGTGCGCTCGGCGTAGGAATGCCCATGGATCCCGGAATGGCCCAATAAGGGCAATGTGTCCAAGAAACGCCGGACTTTGAACCTTGATTTAGGTCCAGTAGATTGGGCCCTCCAAGGCAAGAGGAGATCTCCATGAGGCGCTTCGTAACGTTCGTGTTTGCCGCGCTGCTGCTCGCCGCGTGCTCCGAGGAGGAGTCGGGACAGACGCCGGGGCCGGTCACCGATCCAACCGACGCCGTCGCGGACACCGCCCAGGACGCCTCCGGAGACACCGGGAGCGCGACCGACGGTAGCCTGGACGACCTTGCGTCGCCTGGAGACGCGATCAGCGAGCCGGATCCCGGACCGCCGGCCTGCCCGGCCGCGGGCGTGGAGGTCGTGACCTTTGAGACCGCCGATGGCCTCACCCTGGAGGCGGACCTCCACCGAACGGACGCCACCGCCTCTGCGGCGGTGATCCTGCTGCACATGATCCCGCCCGGGAATGATCGCACGAACTATCCGCTGAGCTTTCGCGAGAAGCTGCATGAGGCCGGGTTCACGGTCCTCAACGTCGACCGGCGGGGAGCCGGAGGTTCGGAGGGGGTCGCCACCGACGCCTACCAGGGCCCGAATGGGAAGCTGGATGCGGCCGCGGCGGTGAGCGCGCTGACCGCCCTACCCTGCCCTCCAGACCTGTCGCGGCTCGCCATCATTGGGGCGTCGAACGGGACCACGACCGCCCTCGACTACGCCCTCCACGCGGCCAAGAACCCCGAAGAGGACCCGGTCCCCCGCGCGATGGTCTTCCTGACGGGCGGGCCGTACACCGAGAACCAGAATGAGCTCGGCGCGGTCCTGGAGAATCCGGAGCTCGATGAGGTCCCTATCCTCTTCGTCTACCCGCAGGATGAAGCCTCTTGGAGCGAGAGCTACAAGGACACCGCGACCCATTGGACCCACAAGGCCTACGAGCAGTCAGGACACGGCACGCACCTGTTCGACTCGGCTCCTGTGAGCATGACGGACGTGACCGAGTGGCTGGTCGATGCCCTCTGAGCCGTGACGTGAGAGTCGACTCCCGGTATCCTCTGAAACCATGATTCGCCAGGCCTCGCTCTCGGTCGCGCTCCTCTGCCTCACTGGCCTCTTTGCCGCGTGCTCAGGTGAAGAGGAAGCCGCCCCCGTACCCACCTTCGATGTAGGTACGGCTCCGTGTGAGCATCTCTGCGCCGAGCGAGAGTGCGGAAGTGACGGGTGCGGCGGTACCTGCGGCGCCTGTGGTGACGGCGAGATCTGCCAGTCGTTCATGTGCGTGAACCCCGAGCCCGAGGACGTTCAAGAGGCCGACGCGGCCGAGGCCGATGCCAATGACGCGGGCCCCACCGACGTCACGGAGGATCCCGGGAGCTGGCCGATCATGGACGAGGATCTCGACCAGATCGCCAACGGGGAAGACAACTGCCCGACGGTCGGGAACCCAGCTCAAGAGGACCTCGACGAGGACGGAACAGGCGACGCCTGCGACCCGGACATCGATGGCGATGGCCATCTGAATGAGCTCGACTGCGAGCCGACCAACCCGGATATCCACCCCGAGGTTCTTGAGACCTGCGGAGATCTCGAGGCCGGGGGCAACGGCATCGACGAGGACTGCAACGGCCAGACGGATGAGGCGGGCGCGCTCGGCTGCACCGAGTACTTCACGGACGGAGACGGCGACGGCGTCGGGACGTCCTCTTCCCTCGTGTGCCTGTGTGTGAGCGAGGACCCGAACCACGTCACCCTCACCGGCGACTGCGATGACGCGGACCCCCTGCGCTCTCCGCTCGCGGTGGAGACCTGTGACGACGTCGACGAGAACTGCAATATGCTCGTCGATGAGGGTTGCGATGACGACGGGGATGACTGGTGTGACGCGTCGATGATCGTCGCCACGCCCGCCCCCGCGGTCTGCCCCCTGGGCGGCGGCGACTGCTACGACTACTCGGCCGCGATCCACCCGGACGTGGAGGAGATCCCCGCCGATGGCCTCGATAACGACTGTGATGGCGTCAAGGAGGGTGACCTGGCCGGTCCGATCGAGACCGCCTGTGGTGAGGTCTGCACCGGCGGCTCGACCGAGGCGCTCCTGTGCGCGCTCGAGATCTGCTATCCCACGCTCCTCCAGAGCGCTCAGGTAAACGCTCCGACGAACGCCAATACGGACGTGGCGCTCATGGCGATGGAGCACTACGGCAACCCCAACAATGACCTCGTGCCCTGGGAGGGCGAGAGCTACGTGGTGATCTCCACCGGGAAGATCGAGCAGCCCACCTTCCACGCCGACAAGCTCTCGGGTGAGTCCATGCAGGACCCGTACAGCACGAAGGTCCCGCCTGACATCGTGTATGACGTCGTCGCTCTGGAGGTCGAGCTCATGGCACCAGCCGGCGTGACGGGCTTCTCGGTGGATTACCTCTTCCTCTCGACCGAATACGACGAGTACATCGGCTCGCAGTGGAACGATAAGTTCTACATCGTCCTCAACGGTCCAGAGACGACAGGCGGAGTCCCCCAGGTCATCAACTACACGGCGTGCTCGGATGAAGCGGCCTCCAAGGGCTACACAGACATCGAGGTGGACGGGCAGGCGTACTGCTATATCGCCGTGAATACGGCGTTCAGCGAGCCCTGCAGCTGCCAGGGCAACGCCGACTGTCTCGAGGGCGGGTGCACATGCCCGCCTGGTGGTTGCAACGTGTCGAACCCCGGGGCGTGCATGACGCCACTGACGGACATCTCAGGCACGGGCTATGAGTGCTCACTTGAGCTGCCCAACGGGAGCTCAAGCGGATGGCTGACGACCACCTGGGACATCGTCCCTGGAGAGGTCTTCACCCTGACATTCCACATCCACGACACCAAGGACTTCAGCCTGGACTCGGCGGCCATCCTCGACAACTTCCGTTGGGAGGGAACCGCCATCACCAAGGGCACGGCGGCCCACAACTAGGGCGGCTCCCTGACTCGTTCAGGTCCAACTCGAGAGCTTCGCTCGGCTCCCTGTCGCGCCGAATGAGCGCGCGATCTCCATGGGAGCCTCCTCGATGTCGCCGATGGTCGAGGCCGGATTCTCGGGCGTGCCCTCGACGTAGAGCGAGTGGCTCGGGAAGGCGAAGGCCACGCCGAGGGCGTCGGCCAACCTGAGGATCTCCATGTTGAGCTGATGCTTCGCCAGGATCTCCTGGTCGAAGGAGGTGGTGTCAAACCAGCAGCGCACCTGGATATCGAGGGAGGAGGGACCGAAGGCGACGAAGCGCACGATGTTCTTGTCCTTGAGCGTGAGGGGGTGGGCCTCGATGATCTCCACGACCCCTGCGCAGAACGCCTGCAGGCGATCGGGAGGCGTGTCGTAGGTGAGTCCCACGGCCGTGTCGTAGCGGCGATTCGGTCGCTCGCCCAGGTTCTCCACCTGGCTGTCGGTCATACGGGCATTGGGGATGGTGATCACCGAGCCCGTGGGGGTGCGGAGCCGGGAGGACCGAAAGCCGACCTCCTCGACGGTCCCGGAGACCCCTCCCACGGTGACGTAGTCGCCGATCTGAAAAGGCTTATCCATGAACACCATCACGGAGCCAAAGACGTTGGCGACCGTGTCCTTCGCCGCGAGGGCGATGCCGAGCGAGGCGACCGAGGCGGTCGCGATCAGGCTGGTGACGTCTACGTCGAAGCTCTCGAGTATCCAGAGCAGCCCGACCACGCCCACCACGACCTTCAGGGTCTTGCGCAGGAGCGGAATCAGCTGGTCGTCCATTCGAGACTCGGTGTTCTCCGCCCGGCGCTCCATGCCATCGGCGAACGCGTCGATGAGCACGAAGGCGAGGTTGAGCAGGCTCAACGCCGCGATCAGGCGACCGATGGACATGAGCGTCGCGGCCACGACGACCGGGAGCTGCAGCTCGGGCTGCACGAAGATCAGGGTCGCGCCCAGGGCCAGTCCGCCCACGGGCCGCTTGAGATGTCCGTACAGGTGCTCCAGCCAGGGCAAGCGCCCCATGAGCTGCTTGATCACCAGCTTCAGCACCACCACAGCGAGCGCTCGAATGATCCAGGCGACGAGCAGAAGCAAGACGAGGCCGATCACCTGCCAAAGGGCGATCCCGAGGGCCTCTTGCAAGAACACGGGTGGCAAGGTCGCCACGAGGCGCTCGAGCCCCTCGTTGAAGGTCGCTCCGTAGAGACCCGGAATCTCGGTCAGGCTGGCCGCGGTGAGCTTCCAGCCCCCGTCGGACTTCTCGTAGACGATCTCCGGGAGCTCACGGGCGAGGAAATCATATCGATGCTTGCCCGCGTCGTTCTTGTAGTCGGCCTCACCGGGGATCGAGTCGAGCTTCACGTAGAAGCCACGCGCGTCGATCACCTTCTTGAGCTTCACGGCGAGCTTGGGTCCCTCGACGGCCGCATCCTCGAGCTGGGACCTATCCTGACAGGCCGCCGCCCGCTCGGGGTCATACTGGCCTGGCTGCAGCCAGTACAGGAGCCCATAGACCGCGTCCCGTGGGGTCTCGCAGCTGTTGGGGTCTTGGGCCATAGCTCCAGGCGCCAGGCCTAGCAGGCCCAGGGTCACTGTGAGCAAAAGGGTGATCTTGAGACAGCGAATCATCCGGACTCCTCCTCGCCTTCTTTCTCGTCTTCAATGGGGCTGTCGTCGGGCTTTGTCTCAGGGTCATCCGCCACAAAGCGTATGGAGGTGGTGATCTCCAGGCGTCCTTCCTGCAGGTGTCGCTTCACTTCTCCCCCCAGGTCGATGTTCTCCAGGAAGGTGCGCGTCTGCTCAGCGATCGCCACGACGACCTCGCGACGGGTCGCCTCAAGCTGTCGCTGGACGTAGCCAGGGAGCTCTCTAGGGAGCGTCTCCCTGAGGGTCTCGTCGGCGGCGAGCACCGTTCGAATACCCGAGCTTACGGCGCGCTTGAGGCCCTCGGCGGCGCCTCGAAGCGCGTCCCGGCCTGCTGCGCTGAGGTCCACATCATAGTCGAGCCCGAAATCGTCATCGGCCAGGTCATCCAGGCCGCGGGCGGTTTGGGCCTGCGGCTCAGGCTCAGAGTCGGCCTCCAGAACCTCTGCCTCCACCGTCTCTTCGGCGTCCTCGTGTGTCTCGTCGACCATTGCGGCCTCCCTCATGGTGAACGAGACCAGGGTCAACCATCTTTGGCTGAGCGTCAGATTTCCGAGCCTCTATGAGGCCCAGGGCCTTTTTGCGTTGACCGGCCCAGGGGCGATCTCTATCATGCGCCGTCCTTCATTCGGGCCCGGCCCTACGGGCCGTAAAGAGACCCCCTCGTGAACAAGCCTCCACAGCTCATTATCCCCCTCGACGAGATCCCGACTCCGGGCCTTCGTGTGGGCGGTGATCTGCCTGAGGAATGGCTCGCTGAGAGCCTGCTTGAGCCCTACGCGGCGACCTCGCCCATGAGCGTCGAGATCGACCTCAAGCGAATCGGGGACAACATCCTGGTTCAAGGGAGCCTGGAGCTTGGCGTGTCCTTCAAGTGCAGCCGGACTGGCGCACCGGACTCGCAGCAGCTGTCCATCGAGATGAGCGAGCTGTTTCAGCCCGTAAACAGCAACACGATGAACTTTCGGGACGCGGAGATCAGCTCCGAAGAGCTCGGGAGCGATGAGCCCTTCGTGTACGAGGGCAATCGGATCGACCTCGAACCCTTTGTCCGGGAGAGCCTGGTGCTCGCCCAGGACCCGTTCCCCACCCATTCCGAAGCAACTGAGCCCAAAGAGGGCTCGGCTGCATGGTCCAGCCGCGGCGATGAGATCGATCCGCGGTGGGCCCAACTCAAGGATCTTGAGCTCAGCTGAGCTTAAGCTTCTCCACCCTGACGACACCTCGGAGGAAGAGATGGCCGTCCCACAGCAAAAGAAGAGCAAGGCGAAGCGCGATTCGCGTCGAGCCCAACACGACAAGATCACGCTGCCTAACGTGTCGATCTGCACCAACTGCGGTGCAGATGTCTTGAGCCACCGAGCCTGCCCCGAGTGCGGCTACTACAACGGTCGCCAGGTCATCGCGGTGAAGGTCGCCGAGGTCGAAGAGTTCGACGAGGTCGGCGAGGCATGAGCGACGGGGCTACCCGCCTCGTTGTCGGCAGCGACCACGCTGCCGTGAGTCTCCGTCAGGCCATCGTGGCGCACCTGCGCGAGCGAGGCCTGCAAGCGGCTGAGATCGGTCCTGCGCCTGGCGAGCGATGCGACTACCCCGACCACGCGGCGACAGTCGCCAGGTCGGTCGCCTCAGGTGAGTTCGACCTCGGACTCCTCGTGTGCGGAACAGGAATAGGGATGTCCATCGCGGCGAACAAGATCCCAGGGATCCGCGCCGCGCTGGTCCATGACCCTTTTACGGCCCAGATGGCGGCGATGCACAACGACGCCAATGTCCTCTGTCTAGGGGGGCGTCTCTTAGCGGAGGCATACGCGCTCGACCTGGTCGATCATTGGCTCGACACAGAGTTCGAGGAGCGCCACGGCGCCCGCCTGGCCAAGATCACCTCCCTCGAGTCGGAGGCTTGAGATGGACTGTCCGTTCTGCCCCTCGGAAGACACTCGGGTCGTAGACTCGCGTCTCGCACGAGCGGGCCGGGCGATCCGGCGACGCCGCAGCTGCGAGACCTGTGGCGAGCGGTTCACGACCTACGAGGTCGTGGAGGACGTCGTCCCAGACGTGATCAAGGAGAACGGCCGGACCGAGCCGTTTAATCGAGAGAAGGTCCTGCGCAGCGTGCGGCTTCCCTGTCAGAAGCGGCCTGTGGGGATTGAGAACCTCACCGCGTTCGTGGACCGTCTGGAGGGCCAGGTCGCCGCCATGCCAGGCAGAACGGTGAAGAGCCGGGTGATCGGCGACTTGATCCTCGACTATCTGCGTGACCAAGACGCTGTAGCCTACGTCCGATACGCCTCGGTCTATCGATCCTTTAGCTCCGTGGACGAGTTCATGGACGAGCTGAAGAAGCTCCAGGATCAAAAGCCGACCTCCCCGTCCAACAAGCCCTCGGACCCGTGACCTCGATCCGCGAGGCGGAGGATCTGGGCTGGATGGCCGAGGCGCTTGCGCTCGCGGAACGCGGGCGCGGCAGCACACGCCCCAACCCCATGGTTGGCGCTGTCGTGGTCGTGGACGGCGAGCGCGTTGGCTCTGGATTCCACGAGCGCGCTGGCGAGCCTCACGCGGAGATCCACGCCCTGCGCTCGGCCGGTGACGCCGCGCGCGGCGCGACGGTCTACGTGACCCTGGAGCCCTGCTGCTTCAGGGGACGGACGGGCCCCTGCACCGAGGCGCTGATTGAGGCGGGCGTCGCCCGCGTCGTCGTCGGCACGCAAGATCCCAACCCCCGAGTATCAGGCCAGGGCGTGAGTCGCCTCCGCGACGCGGGGATCGAGGTCACCACGGGCGTGATGGAAGAGGCCTGCTGGGAGCTGAACGTCATCTTTAACCATTGGGTCACGACGAAACGTCCGCTGGTGGTCCTCAAGCTGGCGACGACCCTGGACGGCCGGATCGCGGCCGCGGGCGGCGCCAGTCAATGGATCACGGGCGCGCGCGCGCGCGAGGAGGTGCACGCCATGCGCGCGCACCTCGACGCGGTGATGGTCGGGAGCGGCACGGCGCTGGCTGACGATCCGAGGCTCACGGCGCGCGACGTCGCGCTACCAGGAGGACAGCCCGTGCGCGTCCTGGTCGACGGGGAGCTGCGCGTCCCGAACACCGCTGCCCTGTTCACAGGAGACGGCGACGTGATCGTCGCGACCCGTCAGAGTGCCGGCACACGATACGAGGCGCTTCAGGGTGCGGGCGTGGAGGTCCTCACCCTCGACAATGGAGAGGGACATGTGGATCTAGAGGGGCTGATCGAGGCCTTGGGTACACGGGAGCCCAATCCCATTACCTCACTCCTGGTCGAGGGCGGTGGCG
>CALCNF010000528.1 GCA_937897815.1 uncultured Pseudomonadota bacterium
AAGAGCGCGCAGCCCAAGCTCACGAGCGGCGCTCCGGAGGCGCTCAGCTCAGCGAAGAGCGCGGCCGCCGCGAGGAGCCCGAGGCTGACCGAGATACGCCCAGGCTCAATCGCTGCCATTGAGCAGCTCGTCCACGAGCCGATCCGCTTCGGTGTAGGGGTCCGTCTCACGGGACACCAGTCGGTCGAAGAGCGCGTTTCGCTGATCCGTCTCGCCCAGCGCCGCGTTCATGGCGCCAACCAGGCGGTCGCGAACGAGCGTCTCCAGAATGTGCGCCTCCCGACGGCGCTGGCGATCTTGCCGGCCTTCGCCGCTCGCCAAGCGCGCCTTGTGGGCGCTCACGGCCGTCAGGAGCTCCGTGACTCCCTGACCCGACCGGGCCACCGTCTTCAGGATGGGCACCTCGACGCTGTGGGCGTCCTCGCTGAGCATCTGCAGGGCCCGAATATCCCGGACGGTCATGTCCGCGCCCTCTCGGTCCGCCTTGTTGACGGCGAAGATGTCGGCGATCTCGAGGATCCCGGCCTTGATCGCCTGGATGTCATCACCCATGCCCGGAACCAGGACGACCACGGAGGTGTCCGCGATGCGCACCACCTCGATCTCGTCCTGACCTACACCGACGGTCTCGATGATGATCTCGTCAAAGCCCATGGCGTCCAGGATCCCCACGACGTCATGGGTCGAGCGACTCAGTCCACCGAGGTGCCCGCGGGTCGCCAGGCTTCGGATGAACACGCCGTCATCCGTGGCGTGGTCGCACATACGAATCCTGTCGCCGAGGATCGCGCCGCCTGAGAAGGGGCTCGAGGGGTCGACAGCGACGACGCCCACGGTGCGACCCTGGGCGCGATGGTGTCGGACGACCTGGTCGGTCAGGGTCGACTTTCCAGACCCCGGGTTCCCGGTGATCCCGACGACGTGGGCGCGCCCTGTGTGAGGGTAGAGGTGACGCAGGAGCTCGAAGGCCTGTGGGGCTCGGTCATCGACCCAGCGCATCGCGCGGGCTCCAGCGCGCAGCTCTCCTGCGAGAATTCGGTCAGCGAACGCCCGAAT
>CALCNF010000529.1 GCA_937897815.1 uncultured Pseudomonadota bacterium
AGTCGTTGTCGTTCTGGTAGTTCTTCGCCGCGTTGATACCGCCCTGGGCCGCGACGCTGTGAGCGCGCCGGGGACTGTCATGAAAGCTGATCGCCTTCACGTTGTAGCCCTGCTCCGCAAGGGTGGACGCGGCCGAAGAGCCGGCGAGCCCCGTACCCACGACGATGACGCTGTACTTTCTGCGGTTCGTGGGACCGACCAGGTTGAGTGCGGCCTTGTGCCGAGCCCAGCGGGTCTCGATGTCGCCGCCTGGCGCGTTTGAGTGAAGCTCCATCTTACGTCCCCCTATCGAAAGAACGCGATCCAGACGGGGATCGAGGCGAACCCGATTCCCAGCAAAATCGCGAGGCCGCTGCCCAGCTTCACCAGCATGGGCGTGACGTCATTGTGGTTGAATCCCAAGGACCGGAAGGCGCTCTGAAAACCGTGGCTCACATGCCAGGAGACGAGGAGGCTTCCGACGGCGTAAAGAGAGGCGTGAAGCGGGTTCTTCAAGGTCTCAAAGATCAGCTCCATCGGCCCCTCGCCCGTACGTTCGAGGCGAAAGTCCGCGATGTGAACCACCAGGAAGATCAGGACGACGAGTCCGCTCAAGGCCATGGTCTTGCTCGCCAGGAGCGCCACGATTCCCGTCGGTTTTTTCGTCGCGCTCACCGCGTATCCGCCGCCCTTCGCCGCCTTATTGGCCAAGGAGAGACGAATCGTAAGCACGATGTGGGCGACGAAGCAGAGGATGAGCCCCAGCTCCATCAACTGGAAACCAGGAAGTGCGTGCAGACCCTTGGCGTACTCGTTGATCGCCTGGCCGTCGTCCACATAGATCAACAGGTTGCCGGTCAGGTGCGCGACCAGGAAGCCGACAAGGCCAAGGCCCGTCAGCGCGACCAGTAGCTTCGTGCCGACGGAGGAACCGAATGTCCTCTTGAGCCATCCCACGATGCATTACCTCCTAGTGTGTTGGGGGCGGGTCGTACAATGATTGCCATGGAAGCGCCTTACCGATATTCGGAGCGATTCAAGACCCACTCACCGTTTTACATGACAGATGGGGCCTCTTCAGGCAACCAGAACCTCGACCATGAACGACCCCCGCGAAATCACAGCCAGCTATGATGACCCCGTGAACGCAGTTTGGCTCCAGACTGCCTCGCGCTGTGGGCTCGACGTGGAGCGCTCCGATACGGTCTTCGCCTCGTTCGATGGTGAACGCACGCTGCTCGTGTGCTCCGAAGAGCACTTTGACTCGGACGACTGCCTGGCTCAGATGGTCTTCCACGAGCTGTGTCACGCCTTGATCATGGGCGCTCCTGGACGTCGTAGCCGCGATTGGGGCCTGGATAATGTGGACGACCGCGACGCGGTCTACGAGCACGCTTGTCACCGTCTACAAGCAACTCTGGCCGATCGATACGGTCTCCGCGAGGTGCTCGCTCCCACCACAGATCACCGTTGGTATTACGACCAACTCCCTTCCGATCCCCTCGCGCCCTCCTCCGACCCGGCGGTCGAGTTGGCCACCGAGGGCTGGCACCGCGCGCGACACGGCCCCTGGTCTGAGGCCATCCAGTGGGGGCTCCGCTCGACCCAGAGGATCGCCGAGGTCGTGAGCGTGGGCGCTTCACCCGACAGCCTATGGGCCCACTACCGGCCCCCCCATCGTCTGGACCTGCCCCCCAGCAGTGAAGGAGCGAAGTGCGGCACATGCGCCTGGGCGTCGCCCGTCGAGGTCCCTGGACCTCCGAGGTGTCTGATGGCCGACCGGCCGCACAACGGGCCCGCCCCGCTGGTGGAGCTTGAGGAGGTGGGATGCGGCTACCATGAAGATCGGCTCACGCAGGTGAGCTGCGGGCGATGTGGAGCGTGCTGCCGTGAGGCTTACCACGAGGTCCACGTCGACTCCGATGAGCCGCTCGTCCGCACGCGAAGCGATCTGCTGACCCGTCGAGACGGGGCCTTCGCCATTGTTCGACCCGAGGGTCGCTGCATCGCTCTTCACGGCGCAGGAGTCGAGGCCGAGCCGTTCCGTTGTGAGGTCTACGCGCAGCGACCCAGCCAGTGCAAAGACTTCACGCTCTCCAGCTCGAACTGCCTCGAAGCACGACAGCGAACAGGCCTCTCTGCGCGCCCGCGCTGACAACTCTACGACTCTTGGAACTTGCCAGCATCCCGTAGCCTCACCTAAGGTCCCGCGCCATGGCACATGCTGGACCCCGATTGACCCCGAAAGTCGCCCGTTGGCGCTACGTGGTCCCCAACGCGATCACCTGCATAGGGCTGCTGATCGGCGTGACCGCGTGCTTCCGCGCCATGGAGGGTCAGCATATCGACGCCGCCTGGCTGATCATCTTGTGCGTGCTCCTCGACAAGCTGGATGGAACCGCCGCTCGCGTCCTGGGCGCCACGAGTCGCATCGGTGTGCAGCTGGACTCCTTCTCGGACTTCGTGACCTTCGGGCTCGCGCCAGCCACCCTCACCTACATGACGATCTGGCAGGGTTCCTTCGAAGGCTCGACGGTCGCCGCGTTCTCCATGTGGGACGGCGAGACCTCGCGCTGGGTCCTGCGTATGCTCGTTGGGGCCTACATCCTGTGCGCCGTAATTCGCCTGGCGAAGTTCAACGTCCTGACCACCGCCGACGCTGGAGGCGTGTTCTACGGGTATCCGACCACGTCGTCCGGGGCCATGATGGCTCTGCTCCTGCTCTTGCTCCACAGGTACGATCAGCCAGAGATCATCGCCTGGCTGCCCATCATCGCCGCCGCGCTGGGCGCGCTGATGGTCTCAAACCTGCCCCTGCCGAAGGTGGGCTCAAGCAAGTCCAAAGCGATGAGGATCTTCCAGGGGATCTGTCTGGTGGGCGCGTACGTCTGTGGAATCGCGCGAATCTATCCGGAGTTCCTGATGGCGCTCCTGCTCTCCTTCTCCGTCATCGGGTTTGTCTGGGGCTTTCTCCATCGAGAAGAGCTGGCGCCTACCCGCCTCGATCCCTACCCCGACTGAGAAGCGCGACCGTGCCCAGGCGACAGATTGCTGTCGCGAGTCTGGCAGCGGCCACCCGCCGCATGGTATCCTGCGTCTTCGAGTTGGGGGGTCGGCCGAAGTGAGTTCACCGTGAACCGCATCACTCTTGCGTTCTCCATCCTCTTGATCGTGACCCTCGTGGGCTGCTCCAGCGACGCGGGCGTGAGCCTGCCCGCCGAGTATATCGACAGCGGGAGCGGAACCGATCCGGTCGACGGCTCGCTCTTCGGAGACGCCCAAACGGTGAACTCTGACGTCCAACGGTCAGAGGACACCGGTCCGGCGCTCGATATCGGATCGACTCCGGACGCTGTTAAGAGCGGTGAGTTCGGCGCGCCCTGCGGTGGTAACGATGACTGCTTCTCCGGCTGGTGCGTCGAGGGCCCCGACGGCTACGTGTGCACGAAGCTGTGCGAGGAGAACTGTCCGCCGGGATATGACTGTAAGGCTGTGAGCGGTGAGGCCGACGTCGCGTTCCTGTGCATCCCGAGAGTCAAGAAGCTCTGCAGCCCCTGCCTGGACGACACCCACTGTGGAGATGGGCTGTGCATCGTCCTCGACGGCAGCCAGCGTTGCGCCTACGGCTGCCTGTCCGACGAGGAGTGCCCGGCGGGATTCGGCTGCCTGACCACCCCTGGCGTGACCGATGAATCGCGCTCGTGCCAGCCTACGACCGGCAGCTGCACCTGCAACCAGGAAGTGGAGGGAGGTCAGCGGACGTGCATCACGGAGTCGGGCGCAGGCACCTGCTACGGCATTGAGACCTGTGACATGGCTACGGGTTGGGGGACCTGCACGGCCGCGAACCCAGAGCCCGAGGTCTGCGACGGCGTCGATAACGATTGCAATGGCCTGATCGACGATGCCCTCGAGATTGGCGTGGTGTGCGCCAATGAGCTGGACGGAGTGGGTTCCTGCGCGGGCATCACGGTCTGCGCTGGCCAGCAAGGGATGCTGTGTCAGGGGCCCTCGCCAAGTGAGGAGGCGTGCGACTACGTCGACAACGACTGCGACGGGGAGCTCGATGAGGACTTCATGGCGGGCGGCGTGTACGCCGATGCGGCCCATTGTGGCGGCTGTGGTGTCGCCTGTCCCACGGACCTGCCTGGGGTCGTCTCGACCTCCTGCCAGGTCGCCGGCGGCATCGGCACCTGCGTCGTCGACGAATGCGAGCAGGGCTACGTAAAGGTGAACAACATCCAATGCATGCCGAGCGCGGCCAGCCTGTGTCAGCCCTGCGCGGACGCGTCGGAGTGCCTCGGCGACGGCGCGGCCTGCCTCACGCTTCCCGACGGTCAGTTCTGCGGACAGGCTTGTCTGGCCGACGGGGACTGCCCCGATGGCTACACCTGTGACGACCTCGCCGCGGACGGCCTCCAGTGCGTCCCCACGACGAACGCCTGTACGTGCGATGGAACGAACCTCGATCTCTCACGAGCGTGCTCGGTGACCTACGACCCAGAGATCCCCGGATTCCCGGCGACCACCTGTTCAGGAACCGAGGCCTGCACACCGGACGGATGGGGAGAGTGCGAGCTTCCCCAGGAGATCTGTGACGGTATCGACAACGACTGTGACGGCTCGATCGATGAAGAGTTCAAGGACGCGGGAGGCCTCTACAGCGATGTCGACCACTGCGGAGGCTGTGGGATCTCATGCCTGGCGCTGGGCGTGCCTCAGTCCAACGCCGAGTGCCTTCCGACGCTCCCCGTTCCTACGTGCTCCTACACCTGCCAGGGCGGTTGGGTCGACGTCGACGGCCTGAGCGACAACGGCTGCGAGTGCTTCCCCGAGGACGAGCCCGACATCGCGGCCGATGGTATCGACAGCAACTGTGATTCCGTGGATGGAGACGCCTCCCATGCGGTGTTCGTCGCCAAGGACGGCCACGACCAGGCCTCGGGAACCCAGGGCGACCCCTTGCTGACGCTCGAGGCCGGCATCGCTCGCGCGATCGAGGACGGTAAATCGGACGTCTACGTGGCGACCGGCGTTTACAGCGAGAGCGTAAAGCTCGTCGATGGTGTGTCGCTGTTCGGTGGCTTCGCCTCCGGCTTTCAGAGCCATGATCCGCTCCTGTTCGAGACCGCGCTGGTCGGGCAACCTCCGACCGAGGCGTTCCCCGCGACCGTGGTCGGCAACAGCATTGGGCAGGGGCTCACAGAGGACCCGACCATCGTCCATGGCTTCACGATCCTGGGCCCCGTCGCCGCCAATCAGATGGGCGCCAACAGCTATGGGGTCTATCTGCGCGACTGCGGCAGCCTGGTTCAGATCCGGTCGAACCGCATTCTCGCCGGCCCGGGAGGCAATGGGGATGCAGGCGACTCGGGCTCCGACGGAGCGGACGGTGGCGCCGGAGGTTCCGGCACCCCCGCCTATGACATCGGCAACGTCGACGCCTCAGGCTTTCGTTTCTGCACACCCGGCGTTGACACCGTCCCTGGCGGATCTCCTGGAGCCGCTGCCTGCGGAGCCGGCGCGAACACCTCGGGCGGCGCGGGCGGCGCGGGCCTGTGCCCGGCGTTCGGCGGAGGCCCCACAGCGGAGGAGGCCGGGCAGAACGGCCAGGGCCCTCAGGGGGGCAGCGGAGGCATCGGAGGCGTAGACCGCACGATCGACACGAACACCAACTGTGGGCTGTGCAACACCAACTCGAACTTCTCCCTTGAAGCGGGGCCTGGGCTGGCGGGATCCCAGGGACAGGACGGTGGGCCTGGAGACGGCTGTTCGACCCTCTTCGGCCAGGTCGTCGACGGCCACTGGACATCGGGTATGGGCGCCCAAGGAGCTGGCGGTGCCAGCGGGTCGGGCGGCGGCGGCGGCGGCGCAGGAGGCGGTGTGGAGGTCACGGGCAACCAATGCCTCGCGGCGGGTCCGGGAGACTGCTGCACGGCCAACGGAACGCCGGGCTGCTCGGACCCGGTCGTGAGCGCCTGCGTGTGCGCTCAAGATCCCTTCTGCTGCTCGGACACCTGGGACGCCCAGTGCGCCTTTGAGGTGCAGAACTTCGGCTGCGCGACCTGCACCCAGTATGGCCTCGGTGGCCATGACATGGGCGGCGCAGGCGGGGGTGGTGGCTCAGGCGGCTGCGAGGGCTCAGGAGGAGCCGGAGGCATGGGAGGAGGAGGCTCATTCGGCATCTTCGTGGTGCACACGGGAGTGCCGAGCGCCGTTCCAGTCCTCGACCAGAACACGATCACCCAGGGCACCGGAGGTGCGGGAGGCGCAGGCGGACTCGGCGGCGCGGGCGGACTCGGCGGCTCAGGTGGAATCGGTGGTCAGGCGAGCCAGGGAGACAACACCTACTGGTGCGCCGGAGGCGGCGGTGAAGGCGGAGACGGTGGCCGAGGCGGACACGGCGGTGGCGGCGGCGGTGGTTGCGGAGGCGCGAGCTTCGGTATCTACGCCCATCCTCCGGCGGCCGGTGACCTCCTGGCTCCCTCCAAGGGGGACAACTCCTTCCTTGGCCAGGGCGTCGGGGGCAACCCCGGTTCAGGCGGCGCATCTCTGGGCTCTAGTGGGGAGTCGGGGAGCACAGGAACGACCGAGGCGACCAACTACTAGGGCTCGGAAGCCACAGAGCTCAATCCAGCGGCGCGACGACCCGAATCCGGTGGTTGTAGGTGTCCACGACGAAGAGTCGACCCCAGGGATCGAAAGCCAGGCCATACGGCCGATCGAGCTTCGCCTCCAGGGCGTCACCTCCGTCTCCGAGATCCCCGCGCAACCCGCACTGCCCCGCGAAGGTGTGAATGAGGCCCTCCTGGTCAACGACCCGCACGCAGTGGTTCGAGGCGTCCGCGATGTACACCCTGCCCTGCTCATCGACCTCCACATCACGCGGCTCGTTCAGCTGGGCCTCAGCGGCGACCGTTCCCTCGCCTGAGAAACCCGGAGAGCCCGTGCCCGCCAGGGTCGTGATGATGCCATCGGGGCTGATACGCCGGACGCGATGGTTGCCCGTGTCCGCGAAGAAGAGGGTCCCATCGGGGGCCGCGACCACTCGACCAGCCGGCAGGGCGGTCTGGCCGACCGGGTTGTGGATCTGAGCCTCGGTCGCGGGCCCGTCGTCCCCCCCGTAGCCCGGCTCTCCAGTCCCCACGAGGCTCGTGATGACCCCGTCGGTGCCGATTCGCCGGATCCGTTGGTTCGCCTGATCGACGATCAGGAGCCGTCCTTCGTGGTCAAAGGCGACGCCCGAGGGGAGATCGGTGGTCGAGTCTAGAGCCGGCCCGTCTTCACCCACATAGGTCCGACTGCCGTCGCCGCAGATCCGCTCCAGCTCCCCGCTCTTGGGATCGTAGCGAACGATATACGAGTTGTGCCAGGCCGCGATGGTCACGCGGCCCTGTGCGTCCACCGCGACGCTCGTCGGGTTGTCGATCATGGACTCGGTAGCCGGTCCGAACGTCAGGTCTCCCTCGATCCCGGTTCCGACGACCGTGGTCATCAGGCCGCCTGAGACGCTGCGAATCCGATGATTGTTCCAATCGACGATGTAGGGAGTCCCGTCCGTATGGAAGGCGACGTCCATGGGAAAATAGAGGGTCGCCTCGTGCGGCCGCTCCCCGTCGCCGGTCTTCCCGGGCCGGTCGATCCCCGCCCAGGTGCAGATGGCGCCCGGAGTGTCACAGACAGACGGCTGCGATTCACCGCTGGCGCACGCCGCTATCAAGAGGCAAAGGACGGGAACGAGGAGTCGCATCGCCATGTATTGTCACGAGAGTTGGCGCCACGGTCAAAGGGGCGCCGGGAATTCCATCGACACGGTCCGGTGTAGCGCCCAATCGATGGTAATGTGGTGCCGTGATGGATGAGACGCACGACTTCCTGGTTGAGGCCGAGGACGCGGGGGAGCGACTGGACGCCTACCTGACCGCACGGCTCGAGGGTGTGAGCCGGGCCCGCGTGGGGCGCGCCATCGAGCTCAACGGCGTCGAGATCAACGGCGCCGCGCCGCGGAAGGCGGGCGTGAAGCTGCGCGCGGGAGACCGCCTCTCGATCACCCTCGCGCCGGCGGAGCCCTTGCGGGCCGTTCCCCAGGACATCCCCCTGGAGATCCTGCATCTGGACCCGCAGGTCGTCGTGGTCGATAAGCCGGCGGGCATGGTCGTCCACCCCTCGCCAGGGCATCACGACGGCACGATGGTCAACGCGCTCCTCCATCACGTCGGCGCCCTGAGCGATGGGAGCGCGCCCGAGCGACCCGGGATCGTGCATCGACTGGATAAAGACACCTCGGGGGTCCTCGTGGTCGCCCGGAGCCCAGAGAGCCACACCCAACTGGCGGCGCAGTTCGCCGCCCACTCGGTCACGCGCCGCTATCTGGCCGTGGTCCACGGCGCCAAGATCGAAGACGAGGGGACGATCGAGACCCTCTACAACCGGCACCCGCGGCAGCGGCTCAAGATGAGCGGCAAGGTCGAGCAAGGGAAGCGCGCATGCACCCACTGGCGAACCCTGGCGAGGAGCCGCGGGTTCGCCCTCGTAGAGTGCCGACTCGAGACCGGTCGCACCCACCAGATCCGCGTTCATATGGCGGAGTCAGGCCACCCTGTGGTCTCTGACGAGCTCTATGGGACGCGCCCCTCCACAGACGCCGGTCCCCTGAGCGCCGAGAACGCCTCGGCACGCCGGATGCCGCGTCAGGCGCTGCACGCTCGAGTCCTGGCCTTCGATCACCCTCTGGATGGGAGTCGACCGGGCTACACCTCCCGGCTCCCTGAGGACATGCGAGTCCTCGTCTCCGGTCTGTTTGGCGAGGCCGTCGCTGAGGAGTTCGATGAATGAGCTCCAGCCCAGCCCCGCGCGGCGCCGCCGAGGCCCCCCGTGACGGACGCGCCGTCTCCGCCCGCGGACGCGAATCGAGGCGTACCTCGGGCCCTGATGATCCTCCTGGCGCTCCACGCGCTGGCCTCATGGGTGTTCTGGCTTGAGCGTTATGAGGACCTTCGCCAGGAGCCGCTGACCTTCGAGATGGCCGTAGCCGGGCTGGCAGGCGTGTGGGGCCTCTTGCTCGTGTGGCTGGGCGGATGGTGGTGTCTGAGCTCCCTTCTGCGCAGGGCGCTCACCGGCCGTGACGCCTGGATGCATCGGGCGCCTGGGAGCTTCGCCCTGCGCGCGGGCGAGCACACGGCGGTCTGGTTCGCCCTGCTCCTGGTAGCCATCGCGGTAGGCCTTCTGATGCCATCCGTTCGCCTCATGGTCTGGCTGTTCTTCGCCCTGTGGCTCCTCGGGTTTGGCGCCACAGGCTTCGTGGTCGTTCTCTTCGACCGCCTCCAACCCGAGGCCGAGTGGATCCCCCGAGAGCGCCGATTCGCGACCTCGGCGATGCTCGGACCGACAGCGGCTCTCGCGTGGTCCATGTTCGTGGTCTTTGAGCTGCTCTTTCACTTCTACGCCGCCAACTTC
>CALCNF010000530.1 GCA_937897815.1 uncultured Pseudomonadota bacterium
GCCGCACTTCGCCGTCCGTGACGTTCATCACAGCCGTCGTTCATTCAGGCGTGGACGGGCGCCGCCGGCCTGTGCATAACTAGTCGTCCGGCGGCGGCGTGATCGCTGACAGGAGAGGTGACGAGATGGCGTATGCGCCTATGTACGAGACCTGGCGAATTCTGGAAGAAGGCACGTCCATCGACGTGCTGCTCGACCTGGGCCACGGGGAAGACTTCCCCCTCCGTACTCACCCCTGGTTCCTCGGCGTACGCCTGCCCATGGCTCGGGCCAACGACGACGGTCTACCGGGCGCCGAGGAGGAGCACCGCCTCAACCTGGTGGAGAACCGTATCCGCGAGGTGATCCGGGAGCGTGAAGGGCTCTACGTCGGTCGACGAACCGGTGGGAGCAACCGAGATCTGGTCTTCTACATGAAGGCGAAGCCGCGTGGCCTTGAGGACCGCATCCGGGTCTCTGTGGGTACGGAGATCCTGTTCATCAGTCGAGACGATAAGAAGTGGCAGGCGTACGGAAGCATGCTGCCGGGCGCGAGCGAGTGGCGACAGATCGAGGACCGTAAGCTCGTCGAGGGCGTCCTGGACCTGGGCGCCATGGAGGAGGCCCTGCACGCGGTGATTCACCGGGTGCAGACCCCCCTGCCCAAGGGAGCTGTGGCCCTGGAGCGCCTCTTTGAGAAACTAGAGTTCACCGACATCCGGACGACCGGGAGCGGCAAGAAGCTCGTGGTCGAGGGCACCCAGCACACGACCATGGAGGTCGAGCCGATCCACCGAGTCAGCTGGATCCTCCAGAATAAGGCTCCTCAGGCCCGCGGGACCTACCTGGGCTGGTCAGCGGAGCCGGTGTTCGAGATGGAGGAGGAAGAGCCCTTCGCGGCCGACTCCGAGGAGGCCGCTGACGAGCTCCTCGCCATCCTGGAGTCCATGGCCGCGTCGCCGACCGAGTGAACTCGCTTAGGAGAGCCTGATGAGGAAAGCCCAACCGATCACCCTGGTGACAGCGATGCTCGTCACCCTGGCCTGCTCGACGGCTCTGGCCGCGCCAGAGCTGAGCAAAGAGGTGAAGCTCAAAGGCGAGCGCGAGGCGATCGTCATGGCCCCCAACTGGCGACCGACGTCTGAAGAGGCGGCCATCACGGTGCTCGAGCGCGCACCCGATAAGGCCAAGAAGATCAGCTTCGGCCTCCTGATGCTGGCCATCGAAGAGGGCCCGGAGTCCACCGAAGGGATCGACTGGAGCGCCGTGCGCGACAACATCGTCGCGGCCGCCAAGGCGGCCGGCAGCCCTCTGAACCTCGAGGTCAAGGAGACGTTCACGGGAGCGGCGGGCCTACAGGGGCGCCGGCTGGCAGGGAGCACGAAGGTGGATGAGCGCACCGTGTCGGTGGAGATGATCGCGCTGATCGCCCCCAAGGTGCTGGTGACCATCTCAAGCGTCGGCCGCACGGACGACTCGGGGGTCGCGAAGCTGGCTACCGATGTTGCGGCAACCGTAAAGATCCCCGCGGGGCCATGACTCGATTCCGAGCGATCGCCATCGGCAATGAGCTTCTCTCGGGTGACCTCGCCGACAAGCATGTGAAGCGTTTCGGAGCCTTCCTCAGGCAGCGGGGCCTGCGCCTGAGCGCAGCGGAGACCGTACCCGACGAGATCCCGGCCATTCAGGGGGCGCTCTCGCGAGCGATGGAGACGGCCGACGTCGTGCTGGTCACGGGAGGCCTGGGCCCGACGTCGGATGATCTCACCGTTGAGGCCCTCAGCGACCTCCTCGGCCGACGCAGGGTAGAGGACGCCGCCAGCGCACAACACATCCGTGATCGAATCTCCCGCTACGGCCGAACCCCGACTGAGGGGCAGCTTCGCCAAGCCGCGATTCCCGAGGGCGCGCGCGCGCTCTCGAATCGCGCGGGCACCGCGCCAGGCGTGCACGCAGAGCATGAGGGCGCCCACGTCTTCCTGTTTCCGGGTGTCCCGTCCGAGCTTGAGGCGATCCTTGAGGATCACCTGACCCCATGGGTGGACAGCCAGATCGCCACACGACCTCTTCGCTCCGCCGTGTTCAAGACCTTCGGAGAGACCGAGTCGGCCATCGCCAGCCGTCTCGAGGGGCTCGACTGGACCGGCGCCCACGTCGCCTATCGGGCGACCTTCCCGGAGATTCACGTCACGGTGTACGTCGAGGAGGCCGACGCGGAGGCCGGTGCGCGCCGCCTCGATGAGCTTAGCGCCGAGGTGCGCGAGCGACTCCATCCCCTGATCTTCGGTGAGGGAGCGGACGCGAGCCTGGCCCGGGCGGTGGGCGACGCGCTGACCGCCGCGGGTGCGACCGTCGCTCTGGCCGAGAGCTGCACAGGCGGGCTGGTCGCCCAGAGCCTCACGGGAATCTCCGGCGCCTCAGCCTGGCTCCTTGAGGGCCTGGTCACCTACAGCAACGCATCGAAGACGAAGCGCCTGGACGTGGATCCGACGCTGATCGAACGCCACGGGGCGGTCAGCGAGGCGGTCGCGCGTGCCATGGCCGAGGGCGTTCGGGCCCGGTCCGGATCCGATCTGGGCCTCTCGATCACCGGCATCGCGGGTCCCAGCGGTGGCACTCCTGACAAGCCCGTGGGCACCGTTCATCTGGCGCTCGCTACGGCGGAGCAGACACGACACCTGCATCTGAACCTGCCCTTCGGCCGAGAGCGAAACCGCCACGTGAGCGCCTGGCAGGGCCTGAGAATGCTGCTCCAGGAAGCGCGGACACGAAACACTTGACTTTTGTTCAGTACTCGTTCAGTACTGTTCTCACGAAACACAACGCCCCTGGAGGAGCGAACCGATGAGCCGAAACACGAACCCTGATAAGAGCCTTGAACTCACCCTCACCGGTATTGAACGACAGTTCGGAAAGGGCGCTATCATGCGTCTCGGTGATGATGAGTCCGCCCTCAACCAGGTGCCTTCGATCTCCACAGGCTCCCTCGGGCTCGACATCTCCCTCGGGATCGGCGGCCTTCCGAAAGGGCGCATCGTCGAGGTCTACGGACCGGAGTCGTCGGGTAAGACGACCCTCGCGCTCCACGCCGTAGCCAACGCGCAGAAGGACGGCGGCGTCGCCGCGTTCATCGACGCCGAGCACGCCCTTGACGTCTCCTACGCGAAGAAGCTCGGGGTGAAGACCGACGATCTCCTCGTCTCCCAGCCCGACTACGGTGAGCAGGCCCTTGAGATCGCCGATCTCCTGGTCAAGTCCAACGCCATCGACATCCTGGTCATCGACTCGGTGGCCGC
>CALCNF010000531.1 GCA_937897815.1 uncultured Pseudomonadota bacterium
CCGCGGCTCGGACGATCGCGACGCCCGCCGCTAGATCCCAGGGGGCGAGGCCCTCTTCCCAGAAGCCACCAAAGACCCCTGAAGCGACGCCTATGAGGTCGAGGCAAGCGGCTCCGCAGCGTCGAACGGCGCGCGCCCGCTCAATCGCGCGGGCGACCACGGACACGAGGTCAGCCGCGCGCTCACGCCGGTCATAGGGGAAGCCCGTCGCGACCAACGCGTCGCTGAGATGTGCGGTGCTGTTCACCGCGATAGGCACTCCGTCGCGCGTGGCGCCAGAACCGACCACGCCCACGTAGAGCTCCTCGGTGGGAGGGACCAGGATGACACCAGCGACGGGGTCCTCCTCGACGGCCAGGCCCATGCTCACGGCGAAGTAGGGAAGACCGTGCACGAAGTTCGTGGTCCCATCCAGGGGGTCGAGCACCCAACGAAAGCGTCCGTCAGGCGAGCCCGCGACGCCACCCTCCTCTCCCAGGATCGCGTCCTCGGGGAACGCCGCCAGCAGACCCTCTACAAGGAGGCGTTCGGATGCCCTATCCGCCTCACTTACCAGGTCCACCTCACCCTTCATCTCCAAAGACTCGATCGCACCAAAGGTGCTCATCAAGGTCTCTCCCGCGCGCCGCGCCAGGACGGCAGCGACGTCCATGCGGGCCTGAATCTGCTCGGCGTCTTGCTTCATACCCGGCAGCTACCCAAAAGAACCTTGCGGCGTCAACCAGGGGTCTAGCGGTCGCGGGTCAAAACAATCGCCGCCCGTGCACTCGACCTATTCCTGGTCCGTTGTGCTACATTGGGTATCGGACGGGGAAAGTGTGTTCTCGCCCCGAACGCTAAAAGGCAGGATATGCGGCGTAAATCCATCTCGGCTCAGGAAATCGAGCGGCTCACTGCCGAGCTGGAGGTCGATTACACGCTCCGTTCCTGGGAGATCGACGCGGGTCCGAAGATGCTGCGGATTACGGCCCCGGACCCCACAGAGTCCAATCTACGCACCGCGACCGCGCGATCCACAGCCCACCGAATGCGATCGGCCGAGCTGCTCCATGGGCGAGACGGCCTGGCCCCGGCCCCGGAAGCCACGGACCGAAACGCCCCTCAATGGTCTGAGCTCTGGCCCAGCGCGCGCGCCATGGCCGCCTACTTCGGCCACTGCGTTCGAATGCGAAGCGTGGACGCGGTGGACGTGAGCTGCGGCCTGGGAACGGCCGGGCTGGGGGCAGCGGCGAAGGGCGCCCGTGTAGAGCTCCTCCACCATGACCCCGAGGCCCTCCGTTTCGCGAAGTTCAACGCCATGCAGAACGGCTTCCCTCACGTCACGACTCGCGAGTTCGACTGGAAGACCGAGCGTCTGCCAGGCAACGCCGGAAGCTTGATCTTCGCGGACGTCCTGTACGCGGAAGTGAACTTCGAGCACGTGTTCCGGATGCTCGCTGACAACCTGTCTCCGGGCCGCACGGCGTTCCTCGCCGAGCCTGGACGACTGGTCGCGACGTCCTTCTTCGAGGAGCTTCGAAAGACCGACTATCGCGTCCGCCTCGATATGGAGCGCGTCGAAGACGTCCACAGCAGCAACTACTACCTCGTCAGCATCCTACGCATCAAAAAGGAAGACTGAGGCTAGTCGTCGGAGCTGGCGCCACCCGCCGCTGACGCTTCAGAGGCCGGGGGCTTGGGTTTGGAGCCGTAGTCGCTCTGGTACCAACCCGAACCCTTGAGGACAAAGCTCGTGCTGCTGATCAGGCGCTTGAGCTGGTCCGCGCCGCATGCCGGGCAGGTCGTGAGCGGGTCATCGTTGATGCCCTGCATGGTCTCAAGTTCCTCGCCGCAGGCGCCGCAGCGGTATTCATAGATGGGCATCGAGCGCTCCCATGGGTGTGATGGGCAGGCAGTCCGGCGGGTCGGAGAAGGTGCCTCGAGGAGGATTGAAGTACCCGAAGCGCAGCTCGGGAAAGCGCGCGTTCAGCTCTCGAAGCCACGGGATGATGCCCATGGGCTCTCCCAAACCGCCGACCGAATCCACCGTCTCCAGGTAGGTCTCGGGATCGATGTTGAGGTTCCGCAACTGGATCATGTCCACGCCGTCCTCCTCGATCCAGGCCGACAGGGCCTCGAGCTCGGCGGCCGTGTCCGTGACCCCGGGAAAGACAAAGTAATTCAGCATCAGGTAGCCATCATGGGCCTTCACGACACGGCCGCTCTCACGGACGTCCGCGAACGTGTACCTGCTTGGTCGGTAGTAAGAGCTGTAGACAGGCGCTCGGGCGCTGTTCGTTGAGATCCTCAGGCTCTCGAGTCCCGCGTCACAGAGTCGCTCCACGGCGTCGGGACGCGAGGCGTTGCTGTTGAGATTCACGGTCCCGCGCGATGTCCCCTCTCGGAACCGTCGAATCGACGCCTCCAGGACCTCTGCCTGCAAGAGCGGCTCACCTTCGCAGCCCTGCCCAAAGCTCACCACCGCGTCTTCGCCGACGCGCTCGACATGGGAGAGCGCCAGGTCCGCGATCTCCCTCGGCGTGGGGGTGAAGGGGATGCGGCTGTGGGCGGCAACGGTTTGGTCGTCGCCGCCTTCAGGCTGCAAGGAGATACAGCCTACGCACACCGCGTTGCAGGTTGAGGCCGCGGGAAGCGGCGCCTCAAAGCGACCCAGAAAGAAGTTCTGGGCCGCCCGACAGTGGTACTCCAGAGCGCAGCGCGTGAGATGCTTGATCACACGGTTGTTGGGCTGCTCCGAGAGCCTTGACTCCACGCCGCGCTCCACCTCACCGATGTCGAACCGAAAGGGGTCCTGCCGAACATCCGCGTCGACACGGATGGCGGGAGCGACGAGCTCGCCATCGAGGACGCCAACGGCGCTGTACGCGAACAGAGGTAGAGCCGGCGCGCCTTCCAGCGTCTCGTAGGCCGGGAGCAGCGTCCTTAGATAGGCGGGAGCTAGAAAGCAGCTGGCCCCAAAGACGCCGTCCTCATCGACGACGACCATCTCGTCCTGCTCACGGTCAAAGCCCGCCGGTCTTCGACCCGGGAGCATGAACAGATCGCTGCCCTCCGGGAGTCGAACGACCTCGTCCACCTCGACCGGCCGCCAGCACTCCCCATCCCAACCAGCGAGCTCCAGCTCTGGATGATCGAACACGTTGCCCTCTGCATCACAGAGGGCCATGTGGATTCGGGGGGTGGATTCGGACGATGACACGTGGGGTCTCCAAGGAGGGACGGGACGATAGCAAAGCCGATCGTGCTGCGCACCAGGAATCGGTAGGCGCCTCAGTCCTCGCCAAGCTTGTACGGCTCCCAGCCGGCCGCGCGCCAGAAGGCCTCATCCGGATCCAGCCGCCAATCGTGTCGGGCGCCCGTCATGGGGTGATCCAGCCCAAGGCGCCAGGCGTGAAGCGCCAGGCGGTCCGCCCGGGGGCCCTCATAGAGCCGGTCTCCGAGGATGGGACAGGCGAGGGAAGACAGGTGCACGCGAACCTGGTGGGTGCGCCCGGTCTCCAGACGCGCGTGGACGAGGGAGCGACCTTCGTGAGCGTGCAGAACCTCGAACCAGGTGCGCGCAGACTTGCCCTCTTCCCCATCCACCACCACCGTGCGACGGCCCCTGCGTTCGAGGCGGCGATCGCAGAGCCCCGCTGGTGGCGCGCCGGCGCACAGCGCGAGATATCTGCGGTCCAGCGCGTGCTCCTGGACCAGGGGTCGCGCCGCGTCAGCGGCCTCGACCGTCTTGGTGACCAGCAGCAATCCGCTCGTCGGCGCGTCGAGACGATGCGCGACCTGGGCCGCGGGTCCGAAGCGACGCTGCGCAAGGCGAACCACCGTGCCCTGATCGCCCAGGGCCGTGCCCTGAGTGTGCTGGCCAGCGGGCTTATGGATCACGGCGAAGTGGTCGTCCTCGAACACGACGCTCAGCTCCGTCTCCAGATTCACCGCCGCGCCTTCTCTCCAGGTGACGGTGATCTTGTCGCCCACGCGGACCGGCCGGGACGCGACACGGCAGCGAGTTCGCCCGTGAAACACAGCGCCCTGGCCGAGCAGCTTTCTCGCCCTCCCCCGGGACAGCGACTCCACACACGCGGCGATGACCTTATCGATCCGCTCGCCGGCGAGCTCCTGGGGGACCTCGAAGGCTGCCCGTTGTTCACCGTGAACGATGGCCCCAAGCCCGGGCTCAGCCTCCCGATGGCCTCCGCTCACGGGCAGCTCGCCGGTGCCACCCAGGGGTCTGGCAGCTTGCAGTCACCGCCAAACTCAGTGTGGACCGCGCACGGGTCGTCCGCGCAGACCCGCGGGAGCTTCGCAGGAACCTCGTCGGCCTTGAGGACATTGCCCTCCCAGGCCGCGCCGCCCTCTCCGAGCGGAGCCATGTCCGCTGGGTCGATTCCCCAGAACCCCTCATCGATGTGCATGTAGCCCTCAAAATGAATCCGTCCATTGAGGCCCTCTTCCGGTCGAATCGTCGCCTCCAGGCCGAGACCATTGAGGTGAACCAGAAAGACCGTACTCACCGTGATGTGAAGATCGGTAGGGTCCGTCTCGAAATAGTACTCGCCGCAGTCCTTCTCATAGATCACGCCGGTCAGGAGGACGGACCAGCCGTCCTCTCCATAGCGTGGCTCCAGATGATCCGGGTCCACGGTGTTGGCCGGCAGATCCGGGTCCTTGAGGCCCCCAAGGGTCCCCACGACGACCGTCTCGCCGTTTGTGGGATCGACCTCAAGGTCACAGTACAGCCGCAGGCGGACACCTGGCACCAGGTCACCGAAGTCCGCGACCATCGCCAGGACACCGGAGTCGA
>CALCNF010000532.1 GCA_937897815.1 uncultured Pseudomonadota bacterium
CGTCCCGGGCGCGATGTGATGGAAGGTGCCATCGTACTGAACGCGCAGCCGGTTGTGCTCCATCATGGCCAGACACATGCTGTCGAGCGTCACGACCTCTGTGTAGGCCAACCTTCGGGAGGGACTGAACCCGAGACGACCGCCGAAGATCCCGCCCGGTAAGCCTCCGCCCGCGCTGTAGGCCACGAGGATCTCGTCCTTCGCGTCCCTGATGATCAGAGCGTCGCCACGGAAGGCGCTCTCTGGGTCGGGCGGGATGTGCCGTAGCAACACCTGGTCCCCCACCTCGACCGGGAGCTCCAGGCCTCCGGGAGGCGCGTACACCACCGAGACATGCCCCCCTCCCAGCTTCGCCATGATCCTGTAGAGGCCTGGCTCGGCGTCTGGGCCATGAAAGGTGACCTCGACCTTCCGGGAGCGGTGACCAAGAGCGTTCTCGGGCTCTACCCGGATCACGGGCTGGCTCCCAGCTCGAGCGTCCGTCAGGACCCGCACATCCTGCTCCATCCCCACGAACATCGGTTGAGCGGGATTCAGGCTCTCACCATCGATGCTGTAGACAGGCGACTGGCACGCCCACACGCCGTGGGCGAGCAGGAGCAGGGTCAGGCCTTGGAGTCGATGCCGCATGGGGCCAGCATACGAGACTTCGGGGAACTGGCCAGTCCTGTGAAACTTGGCCGCTCGGTTACGGCGACCAGGCGAGCGCCAGCTCCCGAGGTTCCAAGCTCCAGTGAATTGCACCTCCCCCGTGGTGGGCAGCGCGTGGTTTGGTTACCCTGGTAGCCACGCAAGGAGAGTTTGGATGGCGAGATGGCGTGTTTCGATAGTGTCCGGTTTGGCGGTACTGCTGGGTGTGAGCCTGGCGATCCCGGCGCAATCGGCGCCGATCCGATTCGGCTTTACAGGTGTCCATCAGCTGGACGCCGACGCCTGGTCAGGCCTGAACGACGAGGGGCGCAGCCTCTTCCTGGAGAGCCGGGTCGACCTGGCCAAGCGTATGGGAGCCACCATCATTCGCCTCGGCGCCGTGGAGCCCTGGCTGGTGGACATGGAGAGCATCCACGCGGGAAATCAACGCAAATGGACGGACGCCGACGCCGCCATCAAAGCCCTGAACGCGAACGGGGTGGAGCTCTGTCTGACGCTCCCCGAGCTGATCGACAGCTCTGGGCTGAGCGCATACCAGCAATATATGACGCGGCTCGCGGAGCGCTACGATGGCGACACGGACTTTGGGATTGATCCGGCGGATGTGAACTACGAGTTTCCGGACATCGACGGCTCGGGCGCCTTGACGGTCGCTGACTGGGAGGCCTCGGACGACGCGATTGAGGCCTGGGCGGAGGCCCACCGGGTCAGCCGCGTCGAGTCGGGCCATGAGCCGCGGTCTGAGGAGATGACAGGCCAGCTCCCCGAGGACGCCTATGCCGGCCAACTCAAGGTCGCGAGAGCGGCGATCACCGGCTCTGAGAGCGATCTTCGTCTCGTTCTCGCTGGAGTGCGGTTGGACGACCAGAGCAAGTCCCACTTTGTGAATCGCTTCGACCCGATGAGCGCCGCGACGATGCCCTGGTTCGATCTCGCCGTCGCTCACCTCTTCGAGAGCACCGCGGATATCTCCCAGGCCGAGAGCGCCACGCACCTGTCCAAGTTCGGGAACTGGCTGGAGAGCGTCGACCACGGGAGCGCACCGCGTTGGGTGGGCGAGCTGGCGCTCCCCGCGTCACCGAGCACGAGCGGGGACAGCCCCTTTGTGGACGCGAGAACCTCCGAGCGGACCCAGTCCAATGGCTTGATTCGGCTCACCGCGGAGGCCCTTCTTGAGGGCTTTGAGGCGGTCCTCTACGCGGTCCCCATTGAGACGGAGGGTCAAGGCCAGGGAGGGCAGCGAGCGGGCACGGGGCTTCTGCGAACGACCGAGATCCCGGGCCTGGACCCGACTCAATGGCCCGTCGAGGCGCGCCCTGCATACGCGGCGTGGCGGTGGCTTGTAGACCGGTTTGACGGTCTAGACGGGGCGGACGTCTCCAGGCTGTCTGGACTCCCGGTGAACGCGAAGGGTACGCGCGTCTCCGGCCAGGGCTGGCTGCTCTGGTACGACTGGTTCGTCGAGGTCGCTCCCGAGGCGGACTACGAGGACGCGCTGAAGCCGATCACGCTGGACGGCATCCCTTCGCCCTCGATTGAGGTCACAACGCTGTGGCCTCAATCCGTGGGCTCCAAGCTCGACGAAGAGGGTGCTATCGAGGTCACCTGGCGCCGGGAGCTCCTGCCGGTAGACGGAGGTAGCGTCACCATCCTGGTCGGCCGAGACCCGGTCTGGGTCGAGGAGAGCGACGAGGTGCTAGAGACCGAGGGGCCGAGCGACACGGACGCAGGGACGACAGACGGCTCGTCAACGGTCACCGACGGCGACACGGACACCGCCTCTACGGCGGGTTCGGGTGGCGGGTCGGACGGCGGCTGCCGGGCTGGAGGCGCGAACCTCATCCTGGCCTGGATGGCCGGCCTGCTGCTCGCGATTCGAGGGCGTGCGCGCAGGTGCTGACCCCCCGTTTGGGGCGCCAACTTGCGCGAAGATTGAGTGCGGGGCCGTGGCCCTGCGCTCGCTCAGGCGCCCAGCTTGCGGACCAGCAGGGCTTTGTAATCTACGCCGAGCTTCGCGCAATAGGCCTCAAGGCCAATGCGATTGATCGAGCGAATTGCGCGCGTCGAAAGACGCATGCGGATGCTCGATCCAGCTTCGGGAATGTAGATCCGCTTCCACTGAAGGTTCGGGTTCTGGATCTTCTTGGTCTTGTTGTGAGCGTGCGAGACGTTGTTCGCAACGTTTCGCCGCTTGCCGGTGAGCTCACATACACGCATGATCAGTCTCCTCACGAGAGGGGCGAAACTGCTAGCAGAGGCTGAGGACACCTGTCAAATGCTTTCACGCGCGAACGTGCACGAGGACGACGGACTCCGCGTCATTCCTCTGCGCTCACCCACCTTACCACCCGCTCAGCACACCAACATGTGCTGGGTGGGCCGTGACAAATGCTGGATCGTCGATCCCGCCGCGCACACTTCGGAGGAGCGCGCTCGAGCGCTCGCTCTGATCGACGCGGCCGCAGATGAGCGCACCTTTGAAGGCGTGCTCCTGACCCACCACCATCGAGACCATGTAGGCTCCGCCGCGCTCCTCAGCGAGCACCTGCAAGTGCCCGTCGCGGCGCATCGCATCACGGCCGATCTGCTCAAGGGCCAGCTGGCCGTGGATCGCCTCCTCGAGGAGGGTGACGTGATCGTGGGAGGACCGGAAGAGGACGACCGATGGCATGTGCTTCACACACCAGGGCACGCGTCGGGCCACATCGTGCTCTGGGAGCCCGTTCGCCGATGGATGATCGGCGGGGACATGATGGCCGCGACGGGGACCATCGTCATCGAGCCACCCGATGGTCATATGTCGACGTACCTCGCCCAGCTGGACCGTCTGGCGGGGCTGAGGCCCGACAGGTTTGTTCCCGCGCACGGCGCGGTGATCGAGGACCCAGTGGAGCGCCTGGCGTTCTACCAGAGCCACCGCTTGAAGCGGGAGGCGCGCGTTCGAGGATCCCTCAGGTCTGAGCTCGAACCCCTTCGCGCGATCACGGAGCGAAGCTATCCCGAGCTAGACCGGGCGCTGCTACCCCTGGCAGACCGCTCGTGTCTCGCGCACTTGATTCGCCTTGAGGAGCTCGGCGAGGCCACCCGTGATGGAGAGCGCTGGTCAGCCCGCTGATGGGTCCTTGAGAAAGCGCTTCGGGAAACGGGAGAGATCCTCGACGGTGATCTGAGAGTGCGCGTTGGCGCCGCTCCCCAGCCAGATCTCTCCCTCGTCCGTCACCAACTCGAGACGTGCGCCGCCCCCTTCCCCGACTCGAACCCGCCAGGAAGACCCCTTGGCGGGGAGGTCCCGGTCTCCCCACGCGAGGCCGAACAGTCGCCAGCGATAGCGCCACCTTCCGCCAGAGCGCCGAAGCTCTTCGGCGCCCAGTCGCTTCACGAGCGGCATGGTGATCAGGACAAGCCCGGTCAGGAGCGCCACGGGAGCGATAAAGATCGAGACGATAGGATGAGAGGCGACCTGGGATACCAGGATGCCACCGATACCCAGCGCCGCGCTGCCCATGGCGATCATGAGGCGATGCAGGGCGACCCTACGGGAGACGCGAACCCAACCGATGGCGTCCTCAGGTGTCGCGGCGCCCTGCCAGTCGGGCAGCCCCTCAAGGGACGGAAGCTTCAGTCCAGCCTCAAGGGATCGGGCGGCCTCCTTGGTGAGCTCCGGATCGGGCGTCTCCACGAGGAGCACGGGAGGCGCGCCGCTCCGCGCGAGCACCACCCCGAACAAGCCGAGGTCGGTCGTCTGGTCCGGATCGGGCTCCGTAACGACGATCCCCTGGCAGGCGTCGCGCTCCAGCCACCAGATATCATGGCGGCCGGTCAGCCCGAGTCCGATGGCCTCGCGAGACTCGTCCAAATAGATCCCGCCCCGCGGGATGCCCAGACGCAGGGCCAGGGCGCCCACTCCGAGCGCCATGAACAGACAGAGCGATGATGCCGTGTACCGCTCCACCGAGGAGAGTTGGGCCTCCATGAGAAAGCCGACTGCACCGGCCACGAATAGGGCGGTGACTCCTCCGCAGGCGATAGCGGAGACTCGCGCGCGGCGCGGAGGCACGATGACGCTCAAGCTGCTCATGGGGCCGCGAATGACACGTCGAAGTCCCTGGCGTCAACGCCTATCGGCCGTGAAGACCGCGCTGGCCGCCGCGATGAGCTCCCGGCCGGTCTCATCCAGACCTCGCTCCTGCAACCTCTCTGCCCAGCTGCGAACCCGAGCCTCCGCGTCCCCGAGCACGAGCGGCGTACGCACCTCGTCGAAGGGCGGTGGAACGGGCATCAAGGGCACGCGCACCCAGGGGCCAGGACCCTGAAAGAGGGCGTAGAACATCACCTCGCCCTCAGGGGTCAGGCCATCGATCACGCCATCCGCACCCGCGGGTACCTCAATCGCCCCCTCCGGCATCGCTGCGGCCATGGCGTCGAGTGCGTCCGCATCCAGAAACGACCGGCTTCTCACCAGTCGGAGGTCCACGGACGGGGAGGGGGCCCAGGTGAGCCGCGTGAGCCAGCCCCGCTGCCGTGCCCCAAAGGCGCCCGCAGCGCGCTCGGGCTCCGGTCCGGCCTCATCTCCGCCGAGCGCCTGCACGGCGACCCGACGAAGGACCGCCTCCGCCGCCGCCTCGCCGTCCCCAACCCAGACCAACGGCGTGTTGCCCGAGGGCGCGGTGTGGTGACAGACGGGCCCCTCGAGAGCGGCGGCATCGTCATCGCTCTTGCGAGCCATCAGCCCTCCGCCACGATGAGCATGCTCAGGAGCTGTGCGCCGTTCCAGGCCGCGTGAATCGCGATCGGGACCAAGAGCGAGCCGGATCTCTCGTACGCGAAGCACAGCACGGCCCCCAACGCGCTCAACTGGAACATGAACGCCGGGTCCAGGTGCACGATCCCAAACAGAATTCCCGTCACGAGCATCGCGGGAACAGGTTGAATCATGTCCCGGAGGTTCCGGTACAGAAAGCCTCGAAAGAGAATCTCCTCGAAGAGCGGCGCGAACACCGTGACCGCGATGGCCACCGCGACCTGACTGCCCACATTGCTCAAGTCAGCGAAGAGCTCGAGCGCCGCCTGGCTCTCGGGCAGATCGGCTCCGAACATCAGGCTCAACGCGAAGGCCGAGGCGACGGCGATCGCGCCGATCGCCAGTCCGGCGACCGTCCACAAGGCGAGACCTCCGATCCCCCTCACAGATTGGCCGTATGCGAGGCGCAACGGGATCGAGATAGGGACCTGATCGTCATCCGGCCGGCCGAGCCGAACGATCAGCCAGAGGGCGACCGCCCCCTGCGCGAGGGACTGGGTGAACAAAGCGAGCGCGCGATAGTCACCGGATCCCGGGAACAGGGAGCTGAGCGCCGTCAAGATCGACCCGAGGATCAAGCAGGCGAAGAACCAGGAGACGAGGACCCGCTGAGTGCTGGAGATAATGAACGGGCTGGGGAGGGCGCCGAGCCCGATGAGGCTGTTCTTCGCGAGGTGCTTTCGGATGACCGGCCAGAAGAGCACGAGGAGCACCCCCAGCCCCAGGAGGGTCACGTAAACGGAGAGCAAAATACTGTACCTCTCCACGAAGGCCACGGCGTTGGACTGCGCGACCCGGCGCGTCGCGTCCGCGTCCTCAGAGCGACCCGATCGCTCGTGTGCACGGGAGGCCACCCTGAGCTGCAGCCACTCCGAGGCGCGCAAGCCCCGAAGCTCCGTCCGCAGCACCGCGGGGTGGGGCGCGGGCTCGCCGCGCGCGAGGGCGGCCAGGCTGCTGACGCTCGCGGAGAACTGCTCAAGGACCTCGGGATGCTCAGAGAGCTGGTCCAGCGCCTCCAGCGCCAGGTCCCTGTCATCCTCAGCCGTGGCGATGGCGGCGGCCACGATGTACAGCTCGGGCTTCTCACCGCCGCTTCGGATACGCGAGCGCAGGTCTTTAAGGACGACCGTGCGCTCCTCGTCTTCCTCCTCATGGAGACCGATGGCGGATCGCACCTCCTCCGGCAAGCTCCGCTGTGCGTCTAACAGCTTCGCTCCCTGCTCAAGTTCGCGGACATCAGAGATCGCGAGACCGGCCACTGCGGGCCGATCGCCGCTCTGCTGCGCCAGGATGAGCGCCGCCGCCACCACACCGAGAAAGGTGGCCACCCATTCAACGATCTCAACCTTTCGCGAGCGTTGCTTCATCCTTTCGGCACCACCCGCAACATGCTCTCGCAAGCCTCATCGGAGAGCAGCGCTCTCCGAGATGCGTCCTGCATGAGCTCACAGCGCAATCGGTCCTCATGCCGCTCGCAGACCCGTGTCTCAAGCTCGTCACATGGCTGGTCACACCCCAGCATCAGGCTCACGAGGCCGATGACCAGCGCGACCAGTCTTTCCGATAAGCTCCAGGATGAATTCCGCAATGCTATGGCCAGGGGTCGAGGGTCAACGGGGGCTCATGATGCCCCAACACCCTCGCTCAATCCAGAGCCACCTAGCGCCTTCGCTCCCAGGGTGCTGCGGTCCGCCAGCGCAGCGTAGCGCTCAACCTCGGCGGCGACCCAATCGGAGGGTTTATGAAGCAGCCGGCCCATATGCTGGGCGACGCGCTGCGCGCATCCAGCGCCCTGATCCGCCGCGTCCGTGAACACGTGGAGCCGGCGCATCAGCACGTCATCGAGTCGCGTGGCGTGCTCGTGCAGCACAGCGTAGCTGACCTCCGCCATGACGTACTTCAGCCCCGGGCTCAATCGCTCCGTCTCATCCGGGTGGCTCTCGCACCGCTGGGCGATCCACGCAGCTCCTCCACCGAAGAGGCGCCACCGGTGATGATCGACCGCATCTTCTTCCGTGTCCTGGCTCGGCTCCGGCCCAATGGATGGGTCCATGGGTAGCACATGGGTCACGCATCGCTTGCACGAAGCGCGCACGTCCTGGGGCTGCGCGCGGACAACGACATCGACCACCTCCTCAGCCATGGAGCGATAGGTCGTGAGCTTTCCGCCCGCGACCGTCGTAATGCCTCGCGGATCCTCGTAGACCTCGTGCTCGCGGCTGGTGGCGTAAGCGGACGCCTCATCACTGGCGATGAGGGGCCTCACGCCGGCCCAGGTGCCCTGCACGTCATCCGCGGCGATCTCCGCCTCAGGGAAATAGGTCGCGAGGGTCTGGAGCAGGTACGAGATGTCCTCGGCGGTCGCGCGAACGTCGGTCGGATCACCTGCGTAGTCCGTGTCTGTGGTCCCCACATAGACCGTGGGACCGTCGGGAACGACGAACACTACGCGCCCGTCCGTGGGCGCGCTCAAGACCGCCGCCGACTGAACCGGGAGTTGAGCGTGGTCGACGACGAGGTGCACGCCCTTTGTGGGTCGCATCAGGGAGCCCCCGCCGGGCGCCTCAGGCAGCCTATCGGTCCATGGCCCGGCTGCGTACACGACGTGCCGACAGCTCACGCGGATCTCTTCTCCCGTCAAGCGGTCCGACAGCCGCGCCCCCGTCACGCCCGTGTCCGACAGCTCCAGAGCGTC
>CALCNF010000533.1 GCA_937897815.1 uncultured Pseudomonadota bacterium
CCACACGCCGAGCCTCTGCCTCAGCGATCTCCTGGTCCCAACGGGCCTGGCAGTCCGCGAAGTGATCACGAAAGATCCCCCAACTCCCCAGCGGCTCGAACTCGGCCTGAGAGATCTCAGCCACGAGCGTGCCAAGGGTGACCTCCTTGCTCGAGATCGACGCGAGCACCTCGTCGGTCGTGAAGGGGCCGTAATCGACCTCCTCTCTCCGCACGAGCCACTCAGCGTTTTCTGGGACCTCCTCTTCCATCGCCGTTCGGCCCTCCACAGTATCCCTGGCGAACGTGTCGATCTGACGTGGCATCGGCGCTCCTGTCAATCGCTCCTTGGGGATCCGACCACCGCGGTTTGGGTTGCCCATCACCGTTCTGCGCTGCTAAACCACAATGCATGCGTGCTTCCGTACTGTCGGCTCAGGCCGCCATCCTCATTCTGGGCTCAATCGGAGCGCTGGGCTGTGAGCAGAGCCAGGCCGAACCGAGCCTGACTCGAGCGCTCAACGAGCTCGTGACCGCCGTGAGCGTGTCGGACTGGCCAGCGGTCTGGGAGCTCACGGACGATGAAGCGCGGGCCGATCTGCTGGCCGTCCATAAGGAGCTTCATGAGGCCCTGGGGATCGTAGAGGGGGTGGTACAGGCCGTCGATGTCCCGGCGGCGAAGCGAGCGCTGGGCAACACGCTCGTCTCGAACCTACCCGTCGGAGCCGACGCGATCGGGCCAAAGCTCCTGGGCCGACTCTTTGTCATCTCCGACATCCGTCTTGATGAGCACGCGCGCGACGGACTCGAGGTGGCGAGCGTCGAGGAGGCCGATGGCGTCACGGTCGTAACCACCATCGTCGGGGAGGTCTTCCGCTTCCAGCGAACCGAGACCGGTTGGCGGTCGCTGCTCGTTCGAGATCTACTGGAGCGTTCAGGCCTCGCGACCACCTACCGTGAGCGCGCGGCCGTGGTGCTCGAAGGCGACCGCGCCCAGCGAGCCGCCTGGAGCGCGAGCCAGAACCCGAAGAGCGCTCATGGTGCATACAACCTGGCGCGAGCGGCGCTGCAGAGCACGCCCCTCGATGCCAAGAGCCTCTTCGCGTTCCTCGACACCGCGTCGCGAGACGCCCTGGTCAAGGCGATTGAGCGCTCCCGTGTCGTTCAGCGCGCGGTGCAGAAGCGACACAAGGGCGACGCGCGCGTCGCCGTCTACAAGAAGAAGCAGATGTGGCACTACGTGCGCGCTGGCTCCGATCGGCAGCTCTACATGTACTGGGCCCAGGAGCCCGGCTTCGAGGCTCCCTTTGCGACGCGCGCTCCACCGGTTCGAGTCGAGACCACGGAGGATGGCGCTCGAGCGACCGTGCACACGGCGGATGGAGCCCAGGTCTCGTTCATCAAGGAGAAGGACGGCTACTGGAAGCTCGCCGATCAGGCCGAGCGCCTGCTCAAGCTCCTCTGGGAGCCCATGGATCGCGCGTACGAGCGCCTCGCGCGCCCCCCAGAATTCTGGAAGTACAAGGACGACTAGAGGAGCGCGCCTCAGCCCCCTCCGGGATCCTGCACACAGAGCGTCGGCTTGAGGGCTCGCCCTCGCCTGCTCTGGCCTGCGGTTGATAACAGGCAGGGCCACCCATTACGCTGCAGGCCTACACCACAGCACCGTCGGAGTACGTATGTCACGCATCCTTGTCGCCCTGATCCTCTCGCTGGCCTTCAGTCTTCCAGCGGCCGCCAAGGGCAAGACCCCAAAGCCCCAGAAGTGTGAAGCCATGGCCGTTGAGTGGCCCGGAGCTGGGCAGGACTTCGTTCAGATCACGGGATGTAAGCTCGGCGCCAACCTGACGGTGGTTCAGGCTGGAGCCCTCAAGTTCTCGCTGCTCTCTCTGGAGAACGATGAGGGAGGTGTGTACTTCGAGAAGCTGGGCAAGCTCCGGTACAACAAGAAGAAGAAGCGCCTTGAGCTGCCGTTTACGGCCACAGAGGAGATGCCCGAGTACTCCAACAGCGCGAAGGGCGTCCTGTTCTTCAACGGGAAACGCTGGAGCGCCGCCTGTGATCAGAAGGTGTGCGAGGTGCTGCCCTAGGCGAGGGCATCCAGCTTAAAAGCGGCGTGGAGCGCTTGGACCGCCTTGTCTGTGTGCTCTTCGGCGATGACCACGCTGATCTTGATCTCCGAGGTCGAGATCATCTGAATGTTGATCCCCGCCTCGCTCAAGACCGCGAACATCCTGGTCGCTACGCCCGAATGCGTTCGCATCCCGACACCCACGACGCTGACCTTGGCGATGTCGGCGTCCGACTCGATACCGCTACCTCCGAGGCGCTTATTGGCCTCCTCGATCAGCGCGACGGTCCGAGCTCGATCCGCGGTGGGCACCGTGAACGTGAGGTCGGTGTGTCCCGAACGCTGAGAGTCGTTCTGGATGATCATGTCGACCACGATTCCGGCCTCCGACAGCGGGCTGAACACCTTATGGGCCACCCCCGGCTGATCGGGAATCTGCAGGAGCGAGATGCGAGCCTCGTTCTTGTCATAGGCCACAGCCCGAACCACAACCTGCTCCATGGACTCCTCCTCCGGGACCACCCACGACCCCTCAGCCTCGTGAAACGAGGAACGCACGTGAATGGGCACGGCGTATTTCATGGCGAACTCGACGCTCCGCGTCTGCAAGACCTTCGCTCCGAGGCTCGCGAGCTCCAGCATCTCCTCAAACGCGATGCGCGGGATCCGTGACGCCTCGGGTACGATCCTGGGATCGGTCGTGTAGATGCCGTCGACATCGGTGTAGATCTCGCACACGTCCGCCTTCAAGGCGGCGGCGAGCGCCACCGCGGTGGTGTCGCTCCCGCCACGCCCCAGGGTCGTGATGTTGCCCTCGCTGTCCGTTCCCTGAAACCCAGCGACCACGGCCACGGCGCCCTCGTTGAGGGCACGCTGAATCCGCGAGGCGTCGATACTCTCGATGCGCGCCCGACCAAACGAGGCGTCTGTCTGGATGTCCGCCTGGTAGCCCAAAAAGGATCGCGCCGCCCTCCCGGCCGACTGAATGGCCATGGCGACCAGCGCAATGGAGACCTGCTCACCTGAGGAGAGCAGCACGTCGTATTCGCGTCCTACAGGCTCCTCGGAGATCGCGTATGCGAGCTCGACCAGGCGGTTGGTCTGCCCCGACATCGCGCTGACGACGACCACGACATCATCTCCACGGGCGCGAGCTTTACACACCCGATCGGCGACCGCCTGGATTCGCTCGACGCTCCCGACGGACGTGCCGCCGTATTTCTGAACAATCAGGGCCATGGAACTCCTCAGGCTCGGCACTTTATCCCCGACCGAGGGAGGCGTCGAGTGACTCGCCAATGGAGATTTCTAGCTCCACAACAGATGCGAGATGACGGGATGTCCACCTTCCTGATAGTGGTCTCAGATAGAAGACGGAAGGGAAAACGCTATGTCGCTCACCACACGTCCAACCCTCGCGATCGCGGCCGCGCTCTGTTGCGCGGCGCTGAACGGCTGCGATGTCTCAGATGACGCCGGTGAGCCCATCTACTCCCTGGAGCTCCGTGAGGCCTACGGGGACAAGGGTGAGCGGGCTGTTGGTGTCTCCATAGACATCGCCCAGGGACAGGGAGAGGTCCTGAAGCTGAACAATGTCCGACTGGACGTCACGCCCACCCCGCCCCACTCGTTGAACAAGCTCGAGAGCCAGC
>CALCNF010000534.1 GCA_937897815.1 uncultured Pseudomonadota bacterium
AAGAACATCTCGTAAAAGTCGCCCATACGAAACAACACGATCGCGTCGACGTGCTGCGACTTGGCCTCCAGATACTGGCGCATCATGGGGGTGTTGGCCGCGGGGTTCGTTGTCGCGGGCGCGGCCGTGCTGGTGCCTGCGGTCGACATGGCGGTGTCGTAGCACGCGCACGCGGGGCGCCGCAACGCGGATGAGGGGGCGCTCGTCCTCGCGCGGACCGCATGGGCGCTCGCTCGGTCGCGAGTTTCGGTCCATCAACTTGACCCGAGACCCGGGCACGCACACGATCTGCTAGCGAATGCGAGTGATCATGCCCATAGGAATGGCGCTCTGGACCGCTGCAGTCGGGTTCGGATGCGCAGAGTCGACGAGCGCTCCCTCAAGCGAGCGTCCGTGGTTGACCGCTCGGTTTGCCCTCACCGGGGCGCAGTGCGTCGAGCACGAGAACCAGGACACTCAGTTCCCGTCCAACGCCGACCGGGTCGTAGCGCGCGTGAGCGGCTTCGCCGATCCTACCGTACCTCCGGTCACACAGACGATACCGGCCGGCAGCCAGAACGCCGCTGGTGAGGTCGTCATCGGCCAGCTTCCCGAGGGGGACGACCTTCTGTTGGAGTTGAGCGCCTGCAGCGGTGCTGTTTCCACCTGGACGGGCGTGAGCCGGGGGCTCAAGGTCGAGGTGGGGCTGGAGACCTACGCGGATGTCTTCCTGACGCCCATCGACCAGGTCGCGTGTCTCGGCGAGCCCGGTGACGCAGAGCAGCTACCGAGTCCCCATATGTTCGCCGCGAGCGCGCCGGTGGATGAGCGAAGCGTTTGGATCATTGGAGGCTTCGCCGCGTACGATGATGACGCGAGCGAGCGACGCCTCGACGCCGGTGATTGGGTGAGCGTCTATGATGTGCCGGCGGCCTCGGTGTCGGCCGTCGCGAGACTCGAGGCGCCGCGCGCGATGGCCGCGGCGACCCAGCTCCCCGATGGTCGAACCCTCGTGGCCGGTGGAACCACCGGTATTCGGCTCCTAGCTGCTGGGCAGCCGCCACTGTGGCCTGCTCTGAATGAGGTTCCCACGCCGGCGGTTGAGGTGCTGACGCCCGGCCAGGCCAGCAGCGTCGCGGGCCCTGAGGTCGTGCTCCCTGATCTCCCGGCGTGCACAGGCATGAGCGGAGGCCAGATCCTGTGCGCAGGAGGTATTGAGCCGAACGGGGAGCTCTCGAAGAACGCCTGGGTTATCGGCCTCACGGACGTGACGACCTTCCAGTTTCCCGATGGCCGTTATGGAGCGACCGTGATCACGTCGCGGGATGGGAGCGGAGCGCTTATCTGGGGAGGGCACATTGGCGCTCCGCCTGGAAACGCCGCCGTATGGGTCTCCCTGACAGACCCGCCATCGGCTCAGCCCCTCGTGTTGAGCCCGTCTCTGGGGGCCGGGGCCGCTGTCCCGCTCTTCGGCTCCGGTGTCGCTCTTCCATCGCTCAACGATCAGGAGCAGCGCTTCGTCGTCCTCGGCGGAAGTGATGCCGCGGACGGCACGCTGCCGCACAGCCCCACGGCGCACACCGCGCGAGCTACGCTCGTGAGCGTGAACCCTCTATCGGGGACCGCCAAACTGGAGGAGATCGATCTCGGGGAACTGGAGATCAACACCGAGACCGCCAACAACATTCGGCGCTTCGGAGCCCAGCTCGTGCCGCTCGCTGACGATCGTATTTGGCTCATGGGGGGAGTCACGGCCTTCGCTTGGGACGTGGCCTGCGAGGTGGATAATCCATGCTTCCAGAGGGACTCCGTCGTGTTCCGTCTGGAGACGGGTGCTGGAGCGGGCGGCTCCGGGCTCCTCCTGGCGGAGGATGAAAGTTTCGACCTGGAAATGGGGCCGTTCGGTATGACCGGGGTCTCTTTGTACGACGGTTCCTGGCTCGTGCTTGGTGGGATGCAGAGCGTAACGGAGCAGCCCTTTATATCTGTCGATGCAGCCTTGATTCGTCACCGCTCAGGTGGCGACGACCTCTGCGCGGCGGATCTTGAACCGGCGGAGTGATCGGTCCGTTCGCTTGAACTGCTTGCCACGACCTCAAGCATCGGGTAATTGACCCCGCTACGCCTCACACGCATGACCGGAGGTTGGCGACGTGGCGATCATGCCTGGTGTGCCTCAGACACGTATCGAGAAGGTAATCCTTGAGCCGGGGTCGTCCTCGGCCTACTCGTGCTTCGGCACCTGGGAGAACCTCTCTTGCTGCCAGCCGTTGGCGTCGGACGCGGGTAACCCTCTCCAGGGTTGCTCACAGGCCTTCGAGTGCCGCGTGTTCACGATGGAGAAGAATCCGCCGACGACGCGCTTTCGGGCGAAGCCACGTCGCGATGGCAGGTTTGAGATTCAGCAGTTCCGGGATTTCATCCAGGAGCACGACTCCTACAAGCTGGACATTGAGCCGGGTCAGATCGTCGTCACCTACCCAGGCGATCGCAAGGTCCCCAAGTCCAAGCGCTTCTTCCTGCACACCAAGCACGTCCTCGACGCCGAGCTGCTTCTGGAGAAGGATCTGGAGTTGATCGTTTCGCTGGAGCGCATGTTGGTGCGCCAGGCCGGAACGAAGAAGAGCCAGAGAGACGACACCGCTACCACGACGCCTCGAGGTGAAGAGGATGCCGAGGCGCGGCGGCAGCGCATCGCCGAGAAGCTTCGACAGAAGGCGGCCGCGAACCTCACGGATGATGGAGATGACGAGCTGGATCTCGACATCGACATCGACATCGACATCGATATCGACATCGATGTGGAGGACGAGATCGATTCGCCGGCGCCCAACCCTGCCATCGAAACCCAGCAGTTTGAGGACGTCGACAACGAGGACGGAGACGCAGAGGAGCTCGGACTGGACGTCGATCCCGCCAATGAAGACGAGTCAGTCGACTTCGCGGGTGACCTGGATCCCAACGAGTTCGGAGCGGAAGAAGCCGAAGAGGACGAGGACGAGGCCGGAGAGGGCGCGGGCGAAGAAGGAGCCGAGCAGGCGGAGGCTTCTGACAAGAAGTCCGCCGCGAAGAAGACAGCGGCCAAGAAGCCTGCGAAGAAGGCGGCTGAGAAGAAGCCCGCTGCTAAGAAGGCTGCTGAGAAGAAGCCCGCTGCGAAGAAGCCCGCTGCGAAGAAGCCCGCTGCGAAGAAGCCCGCTGCTAAGAAGGCTGCTGAGAAGAAGCCCGCTGCGAAGAAGGCCGCTGCGAAGAAGCCCGCTGC
>CALCNF010000535.1 GCA_937897815.1 uncultured Pseudomonadota bacterium
GGTCTCCCGAGGCGATCGCCTGACGAAGCTCCCCCAGCTCCTCCTCGACCTTCTCGAGCGGTCCGGAGACCTCTGGCCAATCAAACCCGACCTTTGAGGCCTTCTTGCCGACCTTGGCCGCGCGGATCAGCGCGGGGAGCGCCTGGGGGATGTCGTCGATTCCGCCCTTCCCTTCCTGGGCCTTGAGCTCATCCCAGCGCGCCGCGACCGCATCGGTGTCGGACGCGTCCTCATCGCCGAAGACATGAGGGTGGCGACGCGTCAGCTTCTCCGAGATGGCGGCGACGACGTCACGAAGATCGAACTCTCCCTGCTCGCTGCGAATCTGAGCCTGAAACACCACCTGGAAGAGGAGGTCACCGAGCTCCTCTGCGTGGAGGTTGGCGTCGTCGCTCGACATCACCTCGAGGACCTCATAGGCCTCCTCAAGGAGATACGGGCGCAGGCTCTCGAGGGTCTGCTCCCGATCCCAGGGGCAGCCCCCCGGCGCGCGGAGCGCTGCCATGATCCGGGCGAGCTCGATGAGCTCGGGGTCCCGGACCTCTTCGGGATCGCCCACGCTCAGGGCTTGACCGGGGCCTTGGGCGCGGGCGCGGCGCGCCGTCGAGTGTTCTTCAGGGCGCCCGAGCGAAGGGCCTTCTGGACCGAGGGCGCCAACCGGGGGATTGGCCGCTGCTCGCTCGGCTTGGACTCCGACCCGGGTCGGGCAGCGGGGACCGCCTTCGGGACTCTGGGCGCCAGCTTCTTCCCGCGCACCAGAGGTCGCTCGCCCTTGGCCGGGACCGCCTTGGGTGCGGCACCGGGCGGGACGGGACGCTGCACGGGGCGCGGCGGGGTCGAGGAGGCGAGGAAGGTCAGCTTTCCGAAGCCCGTCGTGTTGTGGAAGTCGCCGCCGGCCGGCGACCAGGCCCCCATGAAGCCCGCCCGCGAGGAGGTCTTCAGATCGATGCGGTACAGGTTGGCCGCCATCTCGTCTCCGGCCTTGGGAGGACCTGACATTCCCGGAAGGGAAGCCCAGGGGATCTTGATCTCGACCGACCACTTCTTGTCCGGCGCTCCAGAGGCGTCATTTACCGTACCCTCTGCGAAGGCCTTGGCCTCGAGACCGGTGATCTCGTACTTGGCGGCGTCCTGCCATCGAGGCTTTCTATGGGTCACAAAGAGCGCGTCAAAGACGGCTCCAGTCGGCGTGACCTGCAGCTCGATGTACTCCTTCCCGTCGCTCCCAGGGTCCAGGTAGACCTCGAAGACGTCCTGCTCCCAGAGCGTGGAGTCGTGGGTCGTGTTCGTGTTCGTCACGTCGTCATCGCGACCCGAGAGCCCGACATAGAGGTTCTGATCGTCCCAGAGGAGTCGACCCTGCGTCGTCCACTTCGGAGAGAGCACCTGTCCATGGGGCTGGACAAACGGCGCCGTCGGTCGGGCGCTCCGCCAGAGCACCTCGTCGAGCTTGCCGTCGATCACGGGCGAAGACGCGGCTCGATAGACCCGGTGGCTGCGCGCCTTGGTGTGGGTCGCGGCGGAGGTGCGCCCAGGCTTGCCGTCGATCTTCACGGTCGCCGCGTGCAGGCGCCCCTCTTTATCGAGGTTCACGGTGGGCTCCGAGCCGTTGGTGACCTTCATGCGGATGTTCTCCCGTCGGTCCCGCCACGCGCCCTCGTCAAAGAGCCCCACATACAGACGGGCTGGGCCGCCCGGAAAGTCCTTGGCGACGTCCAGGGTCTGCTCATCACGAATGACATCACCCTTCTTCCACTTATTGACCGGGTGCAGCTCACCGACCGCCTGATGGTCATGGGTCGTGCGCTTCTTACCCGGATGCTCAAAGTGAACGAAGATCATCCAGTCGCCAGGCGGCAGGTCTTCGACGACCTCCCAGACCCAGGTCACCTTCAAGCGCTGACCGGGCTTCACCGCGTCCTTCTCGAGATCGACGCCCACGAGCCGCACGCCGCCATCGAAGAGCGCTCCTACCGGGTGCTCGACCTCAGGGACCTTTTCGAGGAGCGCCTCCTGGATCTGCTGCTGCTGCTCCTTGGTGAGCACAAACTTGCGGGGCTTTCGGCAGCCGACCATCACCAGGCAAGCGGCAAGCACCACCACCAAGCTCACCATCCATGCGCGTCTACTTCCCATGACGTCCTCCCTCTCGGACCAGGCCAAGCGCCCAGCGTTCGCGAGACCGCACGCGTACCGCACGAGGTCGCGCGCGCGCAAGCCCGTTAGCGTCGAAGCCGCGGGTGAGTAGCCGAAAGTCTCGCCCGGCTGCTAGGCTCCGAGGCCCATGAACCCTGACCTCCTAGACAAGCGCTTCCTGGTCGTCGCCGGCAAGGGCGGCGTCGGAAAGTCGAGCGTGGCGTGCGCGCTCGGCTTGCGCTCGGCCCGCGCCGGAAAGCGCACGGTCGTCGCCGAGCTCGGCGCGCGGAGCTCGATCCCCGGCCTCTTCGGGAAGAGCGGTTCCAGCTACGAGCCCCTGAAGCTCACGGAGAATCTCTTCTCGGTTCACGTCGAGCCCGACCCGGCGCTTCGTGAGTACGCGATGCGGAAGCTGAAGTTCGAGACCCTCTACAATCTCGTCTTCGAGAACGAGGGCGTCCGACGCTTCCTTGAGGTGATCCCGGGCATGAATGAGCTCCTGATTCTAGGCAAAGCCTACGATCTGGAGCGCGAGATATCGGCCGGGGCGCCCGCCTGGGACACGGTGATCATCGACGCGCCTGCCACCGGACACGGCGTGAGCCTGCTCCGCCTGCCGCAGGTGATCCTGCAGGTCGTCGAGCAGGGGCCCATGGCCGAAGAGGCCCGACGCATGCGAGCCCTGCTCGAGGACGCCTCGCGCACCGCCATGGTGCTCGTGACGCTCCTGGAAGAGATGCCGGTTCGCGAGACCCTGGAGCTCCACGAGATGGCCACCTCCACCCTGGCCATGCCCATAGGACCGCTCATCGTGAACCGAGTTTGGCCGAGCGAGCTCTCGACGGAGGCCAGAGACCGCTGGCTCTCAGGCGAGCGACCTCAAGGGCTCACCAGCGAGCTGGCCGCACAGATCCACACCCTGGATCGATCTCTGGGCCGCGCGGCCTGGCAGCGAGAGCATCTCAGAACCCTGCGAGAGCACCTGGGTGTCGATCCCCTCTTGCTACCCGAGCTTCCACGGGGCACCTTCGACCGGACATCGATCCTCACCCTCGCTCAGGCGATCAACTCCCAGCTCGAGGCCGAACCGAACCCGTCCCCACCTACACCGTCCCCGAGGAGCGCGCCATGAGCGACGACTCTCTACCGCCAGTCCTTGAGAACCCGCCGCTCACCTACACGAGCTACCTCATGGTGAACGAGCTCATCGATCTGCAGCGGCCGCTCTCCGAGCCGGCCCACCACGATGAGCTCCTCTTCATCCAGATCCACCAGGTCTATGAGCTCTGGTTCAAGCAGCTCCTCCACGAGGTGGACGCCGCCATCGAGTGCCTCAAGGCGGATAACGTGCTCCCGGTCCACAAGATTCTCAAGCGCGTCACGACGATCCAGGACGTGCTCTCCGCCCAGCTGGCTGTGCTCGAGACCATGACGCCCCAGGACTTCAGCGTGTTCCGCGAGCGCCTCAATCCGGCCTCAGGCTTCCAGTCGTATCAGTTCCGCGAGCTGGAGTACGTGAGCGGCTCCAAGGACCGACGCTACCTGCCCTTCCACAAGAAGAACCCGCCCGCGCTGGCGCGGCTCGAGGCTCGTCTGGAGGCACCGACGCTCTGGGACGAGTTCTGCGCCCTGCTCCATCGACGGGGTTTTGACGTGGCGGCGACGACACCTGAGGCCGACTCCGAGGAGAGCGAGCGGCTCATGGAGGCCCTCGCCATCATCTACAATGACAACGAGAAGCACTACGATCTCTACCTCGTGTGCGAGTCGATGGTGGACTATGACGAGCGCTTTCAGCTCTGGCGCTTCGGCCACGTGAAGATGGTCGAGCGGACCATCGGTATCCTGCGCGGGACCGGCGGCTCTTCGGGGGCAGGCTATCTCCGCACCACCCTGTCCAAGCGGTTCTTCCCAGAGCTCTGGGACGTCCGCGCGCGCCTCGGTGGCATCCATGCCCATTAGCGGCTTGTAAGGCGCCCGCGTGCGGTCTAGGTTGGGCCGCTAACGCACCCTGCAAACGAGGTGATGATGGCGTCAGACGCCCTGGAAGAGGGCCCTCCGAGTTGGCTCGAGCCGCTCAACGCAGGCGTCTCTGAGTCCGCGAGGATCGACCACGTACGGACTCACGTTCACGGTCCCGCCCGGATCCATCACCTCCGTCTTGGCAATGGCCTTGAGGTGGTCCTTTGGCCCGACCACAGGGCGCCGGTCTTCAGCTACCACACGTGGTTCGGCGTCGGCTCGCGCCACGAGGAGCTCGGTCGGACAGGCATGGCTCACCTCTTCGAACACATGATGTTCAAGGCGACCGCCAACACCGAAGAGGGGGAGTTTGATCGGGTGATGGAGGCCCATGGGGCCCAGACCAACGCCGCCACATGGGCGGACTGGACCTACTACCGAGAGAAGCTCCCCGCAGGAAACCTGGAGCTGGTCTGCCGCATGGAGGCGGACCGAATGGAGCACCTGATCGTCGACGCGCACCAGCTGGAGAGCGAGCGCGAGGTCGTGATCAATGAGAGGCTCCTGCGGGTCGACAACGACCCTGAGGGCCAGCTCTACGAGCGGCTCTATGCGGAGGCCTATGGGCGCGAGCACCCCTATGGCTGGCCGACCATCGGGTGGATGGAGGACATCCGCGCCATCACCCTTGAGGACTGCGTCGCGTTCTATGACCGCCACTACGCGCCCAGCTCGGCGACCATCATCGTGGTCGGAGACGCTGAGCCCGCCGAGGCCATGGGCCTGATCCAGCGCTACTATGGACACCTCCAGGCACGGGAGCGGTCGCAAGAACGCCCCCTCGAGGTGCCCCTCCGCGATGCGGAGACGCGCGTGGAGTTGCCGCTCCCCATCACGAGCGAAATGGGGATCTACGCGTGGCCCGCTTACGGGATCACGCACCCGAACCACGCGCCACTCGAGGTCCTCGACGAGATCCTGACCGGCGGCGTGTCCAGCCGCCTCTACCACGCGCTCGTCGTCGACGAGGAGATCGCGACCCAGGTCGGTGGCTGGCCCCCGAGCTGGCGCTATCCGGGGCTCTACGAGCTCTCGGTGACCGTGCGACCGGGGATCTCCATCATGGAAGCTGAGACGCGCATCGACGCCATCCTCGCCGCCATGTGCGCCGACGGTCCCACCGAGCGCGAGCTGCAGAAGGCGAGCGCCTGTCTCGAAGCCGATCTCCTGAGGAGACTGTCGGACACCAACAATCGAGCTCGTGAGCTCGGGGAAGCTGCGGTGAGCGCAGGAGACTTCCGCTGGGCCCTTGGACGCGCCGAGACCCTGCAGAAGGTGACGGTAGAGGACATCCAGAGGGTCGCCCGGGATCTCTTCCAGCCGGGACGTCGAACGGTCGTCATCGGTCGCCCCGAGAACGGAGACGTGTCGTGAGCTGGATCGACGAAAAGACCCTCTGGATCTCCGATGAGACGCGCCCGCTGGTCACTACGGCGAGCGTGCTGCCCCTGAGCATCCTCCACGATCCCCTTGGGCAGGAGGGGTTGA
>CALCNF010000536.1 GCA_937897815.1 uncultured Pseudomonadota bacterium
GAGTGATTTCCGGAGCCAAGGGCATCGTTACCTCGGCTCATGAGGCCCTCTGCCGACTTGGCGCCCGCGAAGGTCACCGCCGGTGGAGGGGCGGCCATGCTGGCCGCGGTGCGTACTCCCTGTGTCGCCGCTCCGCTCACCAGAGGTGCCATCCCGGCTGCGGCCATGGCCGCGGTCGTGACAAGGCCACCTGCTCCGCCTGCCGCTGCGGCTCCCGCGGCTCCCGCGGCTCCCGCGGCTATCATTGGCGCGGCCGCTCCCGCGACAGCCGCCGCCGGTGCCACCGCCGCTCCCGCGGCCGCAGCTGGCGCCGCTCCTGCCGCTCCTGCGGCTGCGCTCGCTGCGCCGACCGCTCCAGGGGCGGCCGCGGCAGCTCCGGCTTTCCCTGCCGCTCCCGCTGCGCCTCCAGTAGCCGCCGGCGCTCCCGCCGCGGCCCCTGCGGCTCCCCCGGCGGCTCCCGCCGCTCCGGCCGCCTCACCCGTGACCCCGGCTGCGGCCTCGGCGGCGCCAGGTGCGGCGACCGGGGCCTCGGCCGAGCATCCATAGGTGCTCAAGATCAATGTAGCTGCGGTGGATAGGACAAAAAGGCGGGCGGTCCCCATAGACACCTCGATGATGGGCAATAGTTCGTGTGGCACAAATATGAACCTTCCTGCGACGGAAGCAAAGCGCACCAGGGCACTGGCCCGAAAGGAGACCTGCCCCCATACTCTCAGACCCATGACTCGTCCCTCTCCCAGGCCTCGACGCAATCTCGGGATCGTCGCGCACATTGACGCGGGCAAGACGACGCTCACAGAGCAGCTCCTGTGTCTCGGCGGCGTGATCCGGCGTCCCGGGTCCGTGGAGGATGGCTCCACCGTGAGCGACTGGATGGCACAGGAGCAGCGACGGGGTATCACCATCGGCTCGGCGGCGGTGAGCTGCCGTTGGCGAGGGGCGGAGGTCACCCTCATCGACACTCCCGGGCACGTGGACTTCACGTGGGAGGTCTCTCGGTGTCTGCGCGTCCTCGACGGCGCCATCGTTGTGATCAGCGGGCCGGACGGCGTGCAGGCCCAGACGCGCACCGTGTGGCACCAGGCCGCGGACCACGAGTTGCCCATCATCGGTTGGATCAACAAGCTTGATCGTCCAGGGATGGTCCACGAGGCGCTCCTTGAAGAGATCGAAGACAACCTTGGCATCGAGCCCGTGCCCATGCAGGTCCCCTTGGAGTACGGCTCCGGGGTCGTGACCGTGCTCGACGTGCTCAGCGGGGAGAAGCGCACATGGAGTGACGCGACCAAGCAGCTGGGAACCCGAGACCCCGAGCTGTCCGCACCGAGCGAGGACGAGGAGGCCTTGCGGGAGCTGGCTCTTGAGCGTCTCGGCGACGCCCTGGCGAGCCACGACGATGAGCTGGCTGAGCTCCTGATCGAGGGGCAGCAGCCTGGAACAGAGATCTGGCTTCGGGCCCTGACGACCGCCGTTCGAGCCCGTGCGTGCCTCCCCCTCTACTATGGTTGCGCCCGCGCTGGGATTGGGATCGAGGCGATCATGGACGCCGTGGTGGACCTCCTCCCATCTCCTCAAGAGGCTCCGGAGCCGCGGCTCTATTCGGGAGGCCTCGACGATCCGGGCGAAGAGCTGCCCGATGAAGCGCCTCTGATCGCCTATGTGTTCAAGACCGAGACTCGCTCACCTGGGCACCGCATCGCCTGGGCGCGCGTCTTCCGGGGAGCGCTGCGGTCGGGCGATGAGATCCTGCGTCTACCCCTGGGCAAGGTCTTGCAGCCTCGAGAGGTGGTGCAGCTCGCGGGTGGGCACGAAAACCCCGTGGTGGAGCTCTCCTCGGGCGAGGTTGGAGGCCTCCTCGTGGGGCCCGATGATGAACTCCCGGCGACCGGCGACACCCTGGTCCTCGGGACGACCGAGCGCTCCTTCGAGCCTTTTGGTCCACCGAGCCCCGTGGTCGCGATTTCCCTGGAGAGCGATCTCGATGAGGACGCGCCGCGGCTTCGAGCCGCCGTCGAGGCCCTGGTCTCGGACGACGACTCTCTGGTGCTCTCCGTCGACCGGGATACGGGCCAGCTTCTCTTGTCCGGCATGGGCGAGCTCCACCTGGAGGTGATCTGCGAGCGCCTGCGTGCGGAGTACAACGTCCCGTTTCGGGCGGGACTGTTGCATCCTCGGCGGCAGCACTCCCTGGTCGGCCCCGTCGAGGGAATCGGCGAGTTCCAGCTCGACGAGAGCCCAGACGGACATGTGCTCGTGCACCTGCGAGTCGAGCCCGCATGCGACGACTCCTCGACTGTGATCCTCGGCGCCCCCATCGCCGAGCCCAGCCATCGAACCGCCCTGGTCGATGGGGTCCGTCAGATCCTCTTTGATCGAGCCGACCTCCACGCGGTCTCCGCGATCGTGACCCACGTAGAGTCTCGTGGAGGAGGGCTATCGCCTCGCTGCTTCTGGCAGGCCGGTAGCCACGCTGCCGCGGACTCCCTGGCGCGCTCGACCCTCATCGAGCTCGTGCCCTGGGTGAGCCTGACCCTCGTGGTCCCGGAGGGACGAATGGGCGGTGTCCTGGGCGATCTCGCCCGTCGCGGTGTTCGGATTCGATCCACGGAGTCTCGTGGCTCCATGCAGGTGCTCACCGGAGACGCCCCCCTGGGCGCGATGATTCACTACGCTACGGATCTTCGCTCCCTCACCGCGGGTCGCGGTTCGGTCACGATCGCAGCCGCCGGCTTCCGACCGTCGAAGGGACTGTAAACGGGCAGGAGAGCCCCGTTTAGCCGGGGATTTCCTCAGGTTTTTCCCCCTTCCGTGCTTTGTCGTTGACAGCCACCCCCCCCGCCTGTACAAACCTGCGTCCATTCGCCCACGCGAGATGGCACCAAACACTTTGTCCAGTCGCTCAAGAACGCACCAGGGAGAGCCCCGATGTCACAGAAGATTCGGATTCGGCTCAAAGCCTACGATCACAAGCTCCTCGATCAGTCGACGACCGAGATTATCGAGACCGTCACGCGGACCGGCGCGAAGACCGCCGGCCCCGTGCCGCTGCCTACGCGCATCAGCCGATACACCGTGCTGCGCGGACCGCACGTCGACAAGAAGTCTCGAGAGCAGTTCGAGGTGCGCACGCACAAGCGACTCATCGATATTATCGAGCCCACCCAGGCCACCCTGGACGCGCTCATGAAGCTTGATCTTTCCGCCGGAGTCGACGTCGAGATCAAGACCTGAACATTTAGTGCCTTTCCTTCCTTTCGCCAGCACCACTCACCCGCTGGCGATAGCGTGAGCGAAGGGCGTCCCACCACCCTCCCGGGACGCACCCGCAAGCGCATGGTGAACTCGATGGCCCCCGCCGGGCAGCTCACCTCACTTCAAAGAAAACAGTCAGCGTGGTCACGAAGAGCCCGGGTGCTCAGCGCGGCCACACCCCAAGACCTCAGCACACGCTGGGGATGTGTTTGATGAGCCTACCTTCGCGGCTTCCCCAAGGGACCCGAAGGAGGACGCAGGAGGACACGACCATGCCGATGGTGGATGTCTACAATTTGAAGCACGAGTCGGTCGGAACGATCGACCTGTCCGAGACCGTCTTTGACGCGTCCGTGCGCGAGCACCTCTTCCATGAGGTGGTTCGTGCGCAGATGGCGTCCAAGCGTTCGGGCAACGCCAAGGTCAAAGAGCGCGGCGAGATCCGCGGCTCCCGGCGCAAGCTGTGGAAGCAGAAGGGAACGGGACGCGCTCGCGTCGGTGACCGGAAGGCTCCCCACTGGGTTGGCGGCGGCATAGCCCACGGGCCACGCACACGCGACTACGCGATTAAGGTCAACAAGAAGACCCGACGTGAGGCCCTGCGCTGCGCGCTGTCTCGTCGTCAGCAGGAAGGCCGGCTGGTCGTCCTTGAGGACTTCGAGCTTGAAGCGATCAAGACCAAGAGCGTTACGGCGGTTCTGAAGGCCTTCGACGCCAGCAAGGCGCTGATCGTCGATGGACCCAACGAGACCCTGGCGCTTAGCACCAACAACCTCGCGACCTCGAACTACCTCTCGGTCGACCAGCTCAACGTGTACGACGTGCTCCTGCACGACACGCTGCTGGTCACACGCCGCGCGGTCGAGGCCATCGAAGGGAGGCTTGGCAAGTGAAAGGCACGACTCATGATGTCCTCAAGCGACCCGTGGTCACCGAGAAGAGCACGGCGCTCCGTGAGGACGAAAATCAGTACGCATTCGAGGTCGCTCTCGACGCCAACAAGATCGAGATCCGCCGCGCGGTAGAGTCGACCTTCGGCGTTCGAGTCCTCGATGTCCGCACGCAGATCGTGCGCGGAAAGATGAAGCGCTTCCGCCGAGGATTCGGCAAGAAGCCCAATTGGAAGAAGGCGGTCGTGACGCTCCGTGAGGGCGACTTCATCGACTTCTTCGAGGGCGCATAAGGGGCACTGACGATGGCGATCAAGCGATACAAGCCAACTACCGCAGGCCGACGCAACATGAGCGTCTCCGCATTCACGGAGATTACCAAGAGCGAGCCTGAGCGTAAGCTGCTCACCCCTCTGAAGAAGAGCGGTGGTCGCAACAACAACGGACGGATCACGAGCCGCCACCGCGGAGGCGGCCACAAGCGCCGTTACCGCATCGTGGACTTCAAGCGACGGAAGGTGGGCGTTCCCGCGACCGTCGCGGCGATCGAGTACGACCCCAACCGGGGCGCTCGACTGGCGCTGCTCCACTACGCGGACGGCGAGAAGACCTACATCCTGTGGCCGGCCGGCCTCAACGTGGGTGACCAGGTGATCTCCAGCCGCAACGCGGACATCAAGCCTGGTAACAGCATGCCGCTCGAGACGATCCCCACCGGTACGATCGTCCACAACATCGAGCTGCGACCCCGCAAGGGCGGCCAGCTCGCTCGCGGCGCTGGCTGCGGTGCACAGCTCATGGCGAAGGAGGGCAAGTACGCTCTGCTCCGTCTGCCCTCGGGCGAGCTGCGCAAGGTGCTGGCAACCTGCCGTGCGACCATCGGTCAGGTCGGCAACTCCGACCGCCAGAACATCAACGATGGTAAGGCCGGAAAGTCGCGATGGCTCGGCAAGC
>CALCNF010000537.1 GCA_937897815.1 uncultured Pseudomonadota bacterium
CGTCGTGATCGTCGTGATCGGCGTGATCATCGTGATCGTCGTGATCGTCGTGATCGGCGTGATCGTCGTGGTCGTCGTGGTCGCCGTGATCATGCCCCTCGTGATTCGCCTCTTCAGCCACCAGCGTGACCTCTGTCTGATCGGTCGGTCCGATCATCAGCGTGTAGGTGCCGACCTCGAGGTCCACCAGGTGCTCGATAGCGACCTCATCACAGGCCAGAACGGCCTCGCTCGCCTCGATCTCGACGTCAGCTCCTGCCGCGTCGTGAATCTTGAGGGGTACATCCGCGGACAGGAACATCGCGAACTCCGCAGCCTCAGCGGCCTCGTAGGTCACGTAGCCCATGTACATGGTGTCGTCTGCCGGGTCAGCCGCGAGCTCGATGTGGACCGCCGTGTGCGGGAAGGAGGCGGAGGGAGCTCCGTCGCTCTCCGCGGCAGCCGTCACATCCGCGAACGGGCCGCTGACCATGTGCATGCATGCCTCGTCATCGAGCGAGAGCGTCGTTCCACCGGTGGTGTCGCTGGTCTCGTTGCTCGGAGCAGGGTCGTCAGTGTCATCGGCGCAGCCGGTAATGAAGGTCGTCGTTAGCAGCGCCAGGGCGCTGAGCATCACAGAAATTCTCATCCGTTTTTCTCCAAAAAGAAGCTTAGGTTGGGGGAATCGACTCAATTGAAGTTGAGGTTGTGGGGCTCAGCCGTCAAAGCGGCTGAGTGACACACTGAGGAGGGCATGGTCAACCAATGCTTGCCCAAGGAGAGTCTCCCAGGCCGCGGCATCGGCTGGCGGTGTGACGCCGAAGTTGATGTCATCGAAGACCTCGGCAGGGAACTCGAAGGCGATCGAGAGGTCGACACCCACGGGCTCACCGCGTCCGATGGTGCCCTCCAGCTGCGCGTTGAGCGGTGTCATGACGGGCGCCGAGACATCGAGCGCCAATCCCTCCTCCGGGAGGCGAGCGGCTTCACCGGTCAAGGTGTCGTAGACCGTGCCCTTGACGCCCACGCTTCGAACGATGAGCTCCAGGCCGGCCAGGTCACCCTTGGGCAGCTGACACGGCGACGGGTCGCACGGCGTTACGCTGACTACGACCGTCTCTGAGGCCATGGGCCAGTCGGTTCCATCGAGCCCGACCGCGAAGCGGCCACCTCCTGAGCCGCCGGCCATCTCCAACGCGATGTCTTCATAATCGACCAGCTCACCCGAGTCTGCGTGGCAGTGCCCGTTGTGGCACAGGGAGTAGCCCTCTGGCGGGTTGGAGGGATCGAAGCTCTCGGCGCCTCCAGCGGCCAGGATAAGCGTGAAGGAGTCGAAGGCGACCGTCAGCTCATCGAGGGCGACCACGTAGTTCTGGGTGGTCTTGAGTCGGCCATCATCGTCGAGTCGACCCGCAGACGGGTCGAAGCTCGCCTCCATGGAGGCCTCAAGGGTGCCCCAGGGGAGGCCATCGTCCAGGCATGCGCCCAGGGAGGTGAGGGCGAGCCCCAAGATGAGCAGCCTTACGGCGCGGTTAGCGTGCGAGTGTGCCATAGATTTCCTCCGCCATTCGCTGGATGCGGTTCGTGTAGAGCTCGCCCTTCTCTGCGTAGAGGGCTCCTCCGTCCAGCATCAGCACCTGAGCCTTGGCCATTCGAGCGAGAGTCTCGCTCGTCTTTCCAGGATAGAATCGCTCCTGGATGATCGTTCGAACCTGCTGAGCGCGCATCACTCCAAGGACCCGTGCGACATGAGACGGGCTGGGGGAGATACCTGGACGAGGCTCGATGGTCATGGGCCGGTCGATGCCGAGCCAGTCGAGCACGTAGACGAGCGAGCGGTGGTAGGTGACGACCCGTCGCTGCTCCGGTTTGAGCGCCGCGAAGCGAGCCGTCTCCTTCTTGGCGAGGGCCATCAGCTTGTCAGCCACGGCCTTGGCGCTCTTCACGAAGAAGACGCGCTTCTCGGGCGCCAGCTCGGCGAGCTTTGTGCCCAGAGCGGTCGCGATGCGCGCGCCGTTTCGAGGGTCGTAGAGAAAGTGAGGGTTCCCGCCCGGGTGGATGTCACCCATGGCGCGATTGGACTCGAGGTGCATATCCATGGGCTCAATGTAGCGAGACGCATCGAAGTCCCCCGCGCCACCCATTTGAATGGCGGCGTTTCGAGAGTTGGTTCGAATCGGGGGTAGCCAACCGATCTCAAGCTCCAGTCCGTTGAAGACGAGGAGGTCGGCTCGCGCCAGCGTGATCACGAGGCTTGGCTTGGGATCGACGTAGTGAGGGTCCTCATTGGGTCGGGAGAGGGGGGTCACCGTGACGTGCTCCCCTCCGATCTCGGCGACAAGCGCCGCCAGGTCCGGTGTGCTCGCCGCGACCTTCAGGCTTGCGTGGGTCGCGAACGAAGTGAGGAGCATGGCCATGATCACCGCGAGGCGAAGAGCGCCAAGCGTCATGGGGGAGAGAGATGTGCGGCTCATCAACATGTGCGTCGTCTCCTAGTACTCGTGCGCGCCATGGGAGCCGACCAAGAACTCGGCTTGGAACATGCCCACCCAGATGGGGTTGTCTCGATAGAGGGGTTGATCTCGACTTCCCTGCAGTCGCATCCTCGAGAAGTGGGATGGACGATAGGTGACCTGAGCGGTCACCCGGTGTCGGTCATCGGTCGCCTCAGGGATCAGGTCATCTTCCGGAGACCCGGAGAGGTAGCCGTATCGAGCGCCGGTCTCCCAGTAGGGATTGAGATTCCAGACGAGCTGGGTGTACCCGCCCGTATCGACGCGAATGTCACCCGGCACCTGCCTCCGGCGCATCATGCCCTCGAACGTCCACGCGAGAGACATGCGCGAGGGCGAGTTCGACGGACGCCATCGAAGGTAGAGGTCCGTGTTGTAGATCTCGGTTCGATTGCCGTTGCCTGTGGAGTTGGGCCCCTGCTGAGTCGTGACGCCCCAAGCGAGGCCCACGTCGTAGGAGAGGTCGAAGAACTGACGCAGTCCAACCGTGTACAGGAGGTCCTTCGGTGTCTCGATACCGAGGTCGTCGCCCCCAAAGAAGCTTACGGCGGCCGCGCCACCAGCGGCATCCGTGGCCGACGCGATGACGTTCACGTACCAGGGGAGTGGAGCCAGCCACGAGACCTCGAGTCCCGCGCCACGGCTCCCTTCGGAGCCGAGGAAGGTTCCATTGACCATCGCCTGGTCGATAAACGACCACGCGTGCGGGTGAGTGGCGTTCAGTCGACCCATGCGGGTCAGGAACTGACCGGCTCGGAACTGGAAGCCTCCGGGGAGCGCAAGGCTCCGCCCATAGGCCTCCTCCAGCTCCACGCCGAACTGCGTGAAGACCAGGTAGGCGCGCAGCTCAAAGAGGTGGTCGACGTTCTGACCAAGAGCCATCTCCACCTGCTGCAGGTGAAAACCCGTGTCAGTCGGGTCGTGCGCGCCGGTCTGCAGACCCTCGTCGGAGAACCACGCCACCGCCGTGTCGAGGATCACCGCGATGTCCAAATTCTTGGCCGGCGGACGGGCTTGTGACGGTGCACTAGCAGCCGAGGCTGGAGGGGACTCCAGCGTTCCCATGAGCTCAACCATCTCCTCCAGGCTCTTGACCCTGGCTTCGAGCTCGGATTTCTCCTCGCTGCCAGCGGTCGCCTCGACCTTGGCATCCTCGTCTTGAGGTGCAGGGGCCGTTGCGGAGGGTGCGGAGGCCCACGCCGAGCCGCTCAAGAAAACGAGCCCCGCGCTCACGAGAAGAGGCCGCCACTCACGCGCCCAGCGCGCGTACGCACGCATCAGAGGTGGCTTCGGATGACCAGCAAACATCACAGCTCCGAGTCAGTAAGGAGGCCACTTGGTGACACAGGCCGCTCCTTAATGCAAGTCGATTGCATTTAGTTTGTGTTCGCAAAAGCCACTCCTTTGCAA
>CALCNF010000538.1 GCA_937897815.1 uncultured Pseudomonadota bacterium
GCGGACGACGCTAAGAGCGCGACCTACAAGGGCAGCGCTCGCTCGATCTTGCGGCTCCAAGCTCCAAGCTCGCCTGGATCTCGTGGATACCTCCCGTAGAGTCCTCGGACGACGGCCATCCGTGAGCCCACGGCGACGAGACGGGCGGCGAGTCGAGGCCGCCTGACGGCTCCGATCAAGCTGCGAAGCCACCCCGAGAGGCTCGGGCTTGGCCAACGCTGAGCGAGCGTGGGTCCGGCCGTCTGCGCGTTCATCAGCCCTGTATCGACCAGGTCGCGGATCTCGTCGACGGAGAGCTCGGCGGTGAATCGTCGGAAGACCTCATAGGTGCCCTGCAAGGCACCAAAGCTCCGCATCCAACGGTACCCGTAGGCATCCAGGGGATCGCCCGCGAGCAAGGTGTTGGCGAGCGTTCGAGCGGCGATCATCCCGATCCCGATCCCGGATCCGTGCACGGTGAATACCTGACGGGCCGCGTCTCCGAGCAAGGCCACATTACCCTCAACCAAGCGGTCTACGGGGCGAGACAGCGGGATCGCCCGCGCGCCGCCAAAGACCCGAGCGCCGACCCAAGCCTGCTCCGCGACGAAGGAGTCGAGGATGGACTTACCCGAAGGGTGCCCCTGGCCTGGTATCGATCCCGTGAGGACCGACAAACGGCCATCATGAAGCCGAACGTTCAGGATGGAGAAGCCTCCCGCGATGCCCGTGAAGCACAAGGTGTCGCCAGGCTCCACCTGATGCCTCGCCATGTAGGCTTGGGCCGCCTCAAGGTCTGTGACCTCATAGACCCCCTGGGCGGCGGCGCACAGGTGATCGGGTCCTGGTGAGGTCGGGGGTACGAGCCCTGAGCCGCCGAGCCCCGAGGCGTCGATGACGTAGGCGCTCTCGATGATCCCCGCGGAGGTCTGAAGGGCGCTTCCCTCTCGACCGGTGACAGTCACCTCGCCCAAGAGCCGTGCGCCCGCGAGCCGTGCCCGCTCCTGGAGTCGGGCTACCAGGTGACGCATGTCCACTTCCAGAAGTCCCGTGTCTCGGAGAACGACTCGACTTGGACCCAGACCGCAGACCAGGTGGAACGGCTGTCCGTTCCCCCGCAACTCCGGGGCCTCAGGCTGCGCGACCCCCGACTCTCGAAACATCCACTGCGGGACCCCATTGACCCACCTAGCGCCGGCCTCATCGAGGGGCCTTCGGTCGAGGGCGAGGACGCGAAGACCGCCCTCGGCGAGGAACGCCGAGACCGCGGATCCAGCGGTTCCCAATCCCACAACCACGACATCCGCTTCGTGCCCTTTCTCCAAGGACGATCCCGTCACGAGGCCCGAGACCGACGCCTGAACATAGCGAGGAGACACAGGGCGAAGATCGCCGATTCGACGAGCCCCACAGCGCCGCTGGAGCACCCACCGCAGCCCGATGGCCCCCCGGGAGCTGCCGCGCTCTCCTCGGTGGACCCATCGACGCTCGACCCCGCATCTGTGGCGTCTATGACCCCAGCGTCCATCGAGGAAACGACGTCTTCTGAATCGACGACTCTGGGCTCAATCGCCTCTTCGATCACCGTCAGCTCCTGCCCCTGAAGGAGCACGGTGACAGAGAGCTCGGTGGCGCTCGGGTCCGACAGGAGATCAAACTGGAGATCACCTAATCCGCTCAAGACCGGGTGTCCGACCTGCTCGCCGCCGTCAACGAGGAGCTCGACCTCGACGTTGGATCCCAGGAGCTCTCCGCGCACATTTCTCGCTTGAATCGTGACCGTGTGACGGCCTGGACTGGAGTCTTCAAGTTGCGCCTTCTCGAGCGTCGCTGACGAGAGCGCCAGCTCCAGATCAGTGGGGTTTGCCGGGATCCGCTCGAAGGGATAGGTGCCGAGCAGTCGACCGTCCGTGCTCAGGGTCCGGATCTCCCCTGGACCCGAACCCTGGTGCGTGTTCAGCGCCGTCGTCAGGTTGTAGGTCGCTCCATTCAGAAAGAGCGGCTCACTCGCGGTGGACTCGTCAGACTCGAGGACGATGAGCGAGCTCTCTGGCTGCATCAAGCGACCCTCTTTGTCCCGAAGGGAGATGGCCAAGAGCATCAGGTCTCCAGCGCCTAGTGTGCGGGTCTTACTGATGCCGCCCGCGGTGTGATCGAGGACGCTCGTGGCCTCGTCGAGGCTCATGGGGGGCGGAAGGTCGAGCAACCTCTTGAAGCTCGCCCCGCGGTCGACGAAGACGATCTGATCGAGCCCGGTGAGCTCGTTTGACTCGACGAGGATTCGGGCGCGGGCGACGTTGCCCTCTAGATGCTGACGCATCACGGGAATGTCCACTCCGTCCAAGGTCTCGAGCGACAGAGGCGGGATCAAGTCTGAGACGAGCACGCCGCGGATCAGCGTGGCGTAGACCGCCACGCTCCAGAACTCGGTCACTCCGCCGGTGATTCGGTACGGATAGAAGCTCTGGTAGGTCCAATCTCCGTCGATGGCCAACCCGGTCGGGAGCGTCCAGGTCACCTCGGGGAACAGGTTCAGAGGGAAGAAGGTCACATCGATAGCCGGCGCATCCTGCACGACGGAGCTCAGCACTCGAATCCGCCTGAGCTTCGCGTCATGGGGCCCTTGTTCAGGAAACACATACTCGCCGTCCACCCACACGCTCGTTGTCTCCGGCTCGAAGCTGTCCGGGGCTCCTACGTGCATCAGGGTCAGGGTGACATCCTCGCCAGGTCTCGGAGGAGAGGGCTCGGTGTGCACGACCCACCCGGGCTCGGGGTAGATCGCCATCGGCGGCGAGTCGTCGAGCGACACCACAAAGGTAGACGACGAGTCGGAAAGCTCCACGACGCAGGGCGCATCTTCAAGGGCGCAGCAGGAGATCTCGACGCCCGAGGCCTCCACGCACGCCTGCTTGGCTCCCGTGCCCGTCGGATCGAGCGTCAGCAGATTGCCTGCGTGCGCCCACCATTGGGGCTCTTGGACCTCCCAGGTGGTCGCATCGCCCTCAACAACATGGACAGAGCGAGCTCCTGAGGGCCAGCGCACCTCGAGGCTTGGCTGGCCCGAGCACGCCGTCCAGGCGGCGTACACCTCTGGTATGGATGAGCCGCCCATCCAGCCTCCCGACGTCAGGTTTCGGGTCAAGCTGACACCATCACAGGTCCCCACAATCTCCGCGCCGGTCGGCGGCCAGGCGCTCACCGAGGTCTTAAAGCGAACGGTGAGGGCGCGGGTACCCGGGGAGAGCTCCGTGTCGTTTCTCCAAAAACCGGCCGAACCCTCGAGACCTCCGAGGGCCACGTCAGGGAGCCCATCTCCATCGCGGTCACCCGGAACCGCGTGACGCCCCATGGACGGGGCCTCCGGATCAAATGGAGGCTCCGCGCGATGAAAATGCCCCTCCTCATCCTGCACATACAGGAGGTCCATAGCTACAGTCGTGCGCCCGCCGATTCCCACCCCCTGATGGCCCTCTCTGATCATGATGTCGAGGAGGCCATCTGCGTTCAGGTCCACGATGCTCGGCGACCACTGCGTGCGCATGTTCACCTCACCCCACTCATGGTCGATCCCGAGCTCCAGGGTCACGTCCGTGTAGGCTCCGCTGGGCCCCCCGATGGTCAAGAGATCCATCCCCTGGGATGTGTTGTAGATATCCATATACCCATCGCCATTGATGTCGGCGACCGCGGCTCCCATCCCGAAGGTCCCGACGTCCCAGACCTCTTCGAGAACCTCAAAGACGGGCGCGCGCGCTCCGGGCGGGGTCTTGTTGATGAGCGCGCGACTCAAGCCCGACAGGGCCGAGGCGTCGAGGCTCTCGATGAGGTCGACCCGACCATCCCCGTCGAGATCGGCCAGGGTGACCCCGTTGCTGAAGTCGTCGCGCGAGGGCTCGATCCTGTGAAGCTCGAACCTCCCCGCGCCCAGGTTCATGAGCGCGACGTTCGGGGGCCCTGACAGATCAATTCGCTCCAGCGCGTAGAGGGCCAGACCAATAACAAGATCGGGCAAGCCGTCGGAGTTCAGGTCCCCCACGGCGACATCAGCGACGAAGGACGCGGGCAAGGTGGGAAGAACCGAAGGCAGCGTTCCGAATTGGCGCTCGCCGGTCAGACCGATCCGCACCAACTCACGTCCGAACGCCAAGATCTCGGGTGTGCCATCCGCGTCCGCGTCCAGCACCGGCCCCAGCAATGGGGGACCCTCTCCACCCTCAAGGGCCGTGGGTAAATCAAGCGGGGCGAGCGCGTCCACGCCACCCTCGCTCACCAGCGTCACGCTGCCCTCATAGTTCAGCCAAATGGGGTCGGGGTTTCCGTCTCCGTCCAGATCGAACCAGGTGGGTGAGATCGTGCTGTCATAGAGCCCAGGTAAGCCGACCCCCGTGCCTGTGTCGGTGAACACGGGTGGCTGAGGTTTGGCCCCCATGAGCAGCGCGCCGATCAGGACCATGAGGGCCATTCGCCGCCAAGAGGCCCTGAGCGCTCGGGCGAGGCTTCTCTTGGTCATGAGGGCCGACGCCTGGGTGCGAGCGCGAGGAGCGTGAGCAAGAGGAGCCAGAGATCGCCGCGCGACCCCTCAGCGGCCCCGCAGCCCCCACAGCCACCGGACGCTCTCGCTGCTGGCGCGGGCTCCGCGGTGTCCCCGCCGGAGACATCTGCCTCGGGCTCGGGCGGCTCGGGCACCGGCTCTATGGGCGACAGTTCGGCGTGAAGGGTCGTGAAGAACACGCCATCGAGGCTGACCTCGATCGACAGAGCTTCTGCGGTGGGGTCGGCCTCGATCAGGCACTCCAGGCCACCACCAGCGATCATGGTGGGTGAGGTGACCTGATCACCTCCCTGGATCGCCAGGTCGATAATGGTCCCCGGACCCGTGAACTCCTGGAAGTCGTTGATGGGATAGATCTTTACGCTGTGGGTGGCCGGCGCATCGGACGTCAGCGCCTCAGTTAGAGAAGCTGTGGTCGCCATGAAGTCGACGCCTGTATCTCCGTTGGCCCGCTTGTAGAACGGGAAGCTGCCCAGCAGTCTGCCGTCCACGCTGCGAACACGAACCTCACCGACACCGGGCTCGTCATCCGAGACGAGAATCACATACAGGTTGTAGGTGCCGGCGAAGGAGCCCAGATCCAGCATGGAGTAACCGCCGTCCACCTCGATGGTGACCAGCTCAGGCTCAGGCGGCATCACGGCGCCGCTCTTGTCGTGCAGGGTGAAGATGACGGAGCCCAGATCACCGCCGGTCACGAAACGGTTCTTGGCGATCCCACCGCGGACATGATCGACCACGGAGGCGGCCTCGGTCAGGGTCAAGGGCTCGGGAAGCGGGAAGGCCCGATCAGCCCCGCCCTGCAGGTCGACCAGATGAAGGCTGTCATGCCCCTCGACCTTGTCCCACTCGATCATCAAGCGCATCCGCGCGACGCCAGCCGGGATCACGTTCTTCGCCATGTCGAGCGTCTCTCCATCTGGCGTCCTCAGCACCGCGTTCTCGAAGATCGTCGAGAGGGCTACGCCGCGCAGAAACGTCGTAAAGACCTCGCCCTGCCACTGCTCGGTGACACCTCCGATGATGCGATAGGTGTACGCGTCTAGAACCTGATTCGCGGCGTCGAGAACGCTCGCCGTCTGCACCGTCCAGGTCACAGAGGGCGGGATGTCCATGGGGAATAGACTCAGATCGATCGACTTGGCGTCCGGTGACACATCGGTCATGGCGCTCAGCGTCGAGGGGGAGGACTCCAGCTCCTGCCAGCCAGCGACGGCTCCATCGACGAACAGAGAGACGCTCTGATCCATCTTGTCGGGATCGCCCACGTGATGAAGGCGCCAGATGACGGGCTCGCCAGGGCGGGGCGGTGAGGGCTCACTCGCGACCACCCAGCGAGAAGACCCTTTACTGAGCGCTTGTGCGGAGCTCTGATCGAGCCGAGCGATCAGCGTCTCGTTCGCCGAGATCGTGACCGGTAGGGTGCATGGGGCGTCCTGAGCGGCGCAGCATTCCCAGCTACTCTGGGTCCCCAGGCAAGCCTCCTCGGCGCCGGCGATCGCGGGGTCCAAGACCATCGATCCGGGAGACTCCTCGCTCTCGAAATGCCAGACCGGCTCGACGATCTCAAGGGCCCGCTGGTCGACCCCAACCGAGTGGGTCGTTCGAGCCCCCGAAGGCCAGCGAACATCCAGCGTCGCCTCGGTCTCACAATCGGGAAAGGCCAAGAAGACTGCTGGCTCCTGCGTGCCTCCCATCTTCCCGCCTGAGGTCAGCTGCCGAGAGAGGCTTCGGCCTTCGCACGAGGAGATGATCTGAGTACCGATGGCCGGTTGACCGCTGATGGTCCCGCGGAGTCGAAGGGTGAGCGGGCGCCGCCCGCTCACGTCGGTCGTGTTTCTCCAAAAGCCCGCCGAGCCCAGCTCTCCTCCGAGCGCGACGTCAGGCATGCCATCCTGGTCCAGATCCCCGAGCACCATTTGTCGCCCGTTCGGAGCGATCAAGGGCTCAAATGGGGTCTGCGTGCGACGAAAGATTCCAGAGGACTCCTGGACATAAACGAGGTCGGGCTCACTGTACGAGAGGCTCCAGCCGAGACCGCTGTCCGCGGAGGTGCCTACGCCCCCATGACGGACCACGAGGTCGAGGAGACCATCCGCGTTGATGTCCGCGAACGTCGGAGCCCACTGCTGGCGGATGCTCTCGCTACCCCACTCGATCCGAAGACCGAGCTCCACGGTTTGATCTTCACAATCGACCTGCTCGGTGCCGAGGCAGAGATAATCGAGACCGACCGTCGTGTTGTAGACGTCCAAGTAGCCATCACTGTTGATGTCGGCCACGGCGGCGCCCATGCCGTTCGACCCGATGTCGTGCGCGTAGCTCCCGACGATGAACGTAGGCTCGATCGACCCAGGCGCTGTCCGATTGAGGAGCACCCGAGCGAGCTTGGTCAGCTGGCTGGAGTTGAAGCTCTCCACGATGTCGAGCCGACCGTCGGCGTCCATATCCACCAGCGTAAGGCCGTGGGTAAAGACGTCGGCGCTGGGCTCAATGTCTCGCCACTCAAAACGCCCCTCGCCAAGGTTCATGAGGATGCGATCGGGGAAGCCTCTTCGCTCGATTCTCTCCAGAGCAAACACACCGAAGCCAACCGCGACATCGGGTCGGCCATCGCCGTTGAGATCGCCCACGGCGATGTCACCGACGGAGGCCCCGGGCAGCGTAGGAAGGGAGCTCTGAGCCAACGAGAGTTGATAGGGCGCTGTGACCTCCAGCAGGCCCGCCTCAAACCCCAACACGAGGAGCTCTTCATCCCCGTCGCCATCCGCATCGAGGGGCGCGCCCAGCAGCTCAGGTCCCTCCTCGACCTTGAACTTCGCGGGCATCTCGACCGGCACCAACGCCGGGACGCCGTCCTCGCCGATCACGAGCGCATCGACGCCATCATAGGAGAGCCACAGGGGGTCGCGCTGACCATCGAGGTTCACGTCGAACCAGACGGGAACCATGCTCCCAGGATAGCGATGAGCCAGCTCGAGGGAGATCGAGAGATCCTCCCATGTAGGGCTCTCAGACGCCTGAGCCCGCTCTGGAGACTGGACCACGAGCACGAGGCCGAGGAAGACGAGCAGTATGCGCATCAAGTGAGCCACCTCGACCGATGACGAAGGCCCAACATACAGAGCGCGAGGAGCCACAGATGGAGCGAGCCCTGCGGGCCTGAAGCGCAACCGCTGTCTCGCGACGAGCTTGAGGCTACGGGGGTCTCCTCGTCGTCCTCCTCTATCACATCTGGCGCGGGCTCCTCTGTTGGCTCCAGGGGTGTCGATAAGGTCGCGAACTCAGCTCCGTCTACATGGACCTGCGCCGTGAGCTCTGTGGCGGTGGGATCCGCCGAGATATAAGCGGTCAGGGTGCCGGATCGATTCAGAGACAGAGGGATGACCACGTCACCGCCAGACACGCTCACGGACGCGCCGGCCGCGGCGCCAGCGAGCTCGCCGTTGGTGAGCCTTGGACGAATGACGACCCGGTGGCTCGCGTCGATCAGGCTCTCCGGTGAAGCGGGTATGAGCTCCGCCGTCGTGGAGGCGAGGTCGAGATCAATCTCCGGTGGGGTATTGCGCTCGAACGGAAAGACCCCCAGGACCTCCCCGTCGAGCCTGAGCACGCGCACCTCTCCCGGCCCGAGACCCCCGTCAGCGTTCAGCTGCGTCATGAGGTTGTAGGTCGACTCATAGATCAGCAGAGGCAGGGTCCTGTGGGCACCATCCACCTCCAAGGTCACCAGGGACCGCTCAGGCGGCAAGACCCGGTCCTCCTCGTCTCGCAAGGTGATGAAGAAAGGCCGGAGGTCTCCGGCGCCGTACAGCTGGGTCCCGAAGAGATTGCCGTCGACCCGATCGACGCGCTCGACAGCGGTCTCAAGGGAGACAGGCTGGGGCAGCAGGAAGGACGCGCTGTGACCCGCGCCGCTGTCTTGGACGCGGAGCTCATCGACTCCGCTCAGCAACTCTGGGTCGATGAGCACGCGCACGCGCGACACCGAGCTCTTGAGATACTGTCGGAGCACGGGAACGGGCAGCCCACCTCCGGTCTTCACCGTGAGGTAAGAGATCTGCTCCTCCATGGCGTGCTCGCGCAGCATGTTGACCAGGAACGCCACATGCCACGTCTGGGTATCACCATCGAGGATCAGGTTGGGGTAGGTCGCGGTGTGGACCCAATCCGGATCGACGCTGTAGCCCGTCGGGATCGTCCAGGTCACCTCCGGAAGTAGATTCAGGGGGAAGACGGTGACGTAGAGGCCGGGTGTGCCCTCGGGCACCTCCCACTTGTATTGAACCGTGCGTCGCTCAAGATCGATGTAATCCGGATCCATCACCAAGCTCTCGCCGTTGATCCACACGCTGTTGGTCTGGGGATCGAAGGTGCTGGGATCGCCCACGTGCATCACATTGAGATAGGCGGGCTCCCCGGGTCGCGGCGGCGAGGGCCAGATGTGCATTCCCCAGTCCACCTGCGGCGTGATCAAGACGGGAGAGGCGGAGTCGAGTGACGCGCTCGCCGCGTCCTCCAGATTCGACAGGGAGAACTCGCACGGAGCGCTCTGAGCGTCACAGCAGCTCCAATCCGTGGACGCCCCCCCGATACAAGCCTTGGACGCCCCGCCGAGAGCCGGGTCGAGGACGACCGTCGTTCCTTCGCGAGTCCACCACTGGGGCTCGACCGCTGTGAGGGTCGTCGCGTTCTCCGTTGGCTGATGAAAAGAGCGCGCCCCGGAGGGCCACTGCACCTCGATCTCAGGGACGCTGGAGCACGAGTCCCAAGCTCCATAGACCTCAATGGCGGCGCTGGCGCCCAGGTGTCCTCCCGAGGTGAGGTGACGCGTCCAAGAGGCGTCTCCGCAGCGGCCGGTCAC
>CALCNF010000539.1 GCA_937897815.1 uncultured Pseudomonadota bacterium
CACGTGGGATACCATGCTCCCTCCCATGGTCGAACCGCAATCCATACACACCGTCCTCCTCGCTCGAAAAACGACAGGATGGGAGCGCTATCAGCAGCTCGATCTCGCCGACGCGGAGGGTCACTCGTCGCCTCGCGGGCCGGTGTCTCCCGAGGTCTTGGCGCGCCTGGAGCACGCGCACCAGGAGCACACAGCGTCCTTTGAGCGTGTACGGGCCTCCATCGTCGAGAGCGGCCTGGAGGTCAGGGAGGTGCGATGGCCGACCGTCCAGGACACGGCCGACGTCGACCTGGTGGTGACGGTTGGAGGCGACGGCACGTTTCTCCGCTGCGCGATGCACGTCACAGACGTTCCTATGGTCGGAGTCAACTCGTCGCCCACGTACTCTGTGGGCCACTACTGCGGCCTGGTCGCCGACAGCGTCCCGGAGTTTCTCAGCAGCCTTCGTGCCGGCCAGGAGACGCTGACATGGCTCCCGCGAATCCAGGGTCACGTCGGGGGATCGCCGTTGCCCCACATGGCGCTCAACGACATGCTGTTTTGCCAACGCTGCCCTGCGGCCTCAAGCCGTTACACGATCACCCTCGGCGACGCGATCGAACGACACATCTCCTCAGGCGTATGGGTCGCTACGCCGTCCGGCTCCACGAGCGCCATCCTCTCGGCGGGGGGGCAGGTTCAAGGGCACCGCGCCCCAGGACTCCAGTATCTCGTGCGAGAGGCCTATACAGGCTTGGAGGGACAGCCCGAGATCACCGCTGGAGTCGAGGCCTCCGAGATCGTCCTGACCCCGATGAGCCCCGACCTCATGGTCTTCCTGGACGGACACCACCAGTCGTATGATGTGCCCCTGGCGACGCCGCTGGTTCTGCGTCGCGTCGAGCGCTCCTTGCCCATCTACCGCTATACGTCTCGGTAGAGCTCAGCGCCGCTCTCGCAGAACTCCGACGCCTTCGCCTCGAGTCCCTTCTCAGAGATGACCTGCACGGTCTGTCCCTCTGCGGCGGCCAGGTCGCGCACCTGCTGGGTGATCTCCATGGAGCAGAACTTGGGACCGCACATGGAGCAGAAGTGCGCCACCTTCGCGCCTTCGGCCGGGAGAGTCGCGTCGTGGAACTCACGGGCGCGCGACGGATCCAGGCTCAGGTTGAACTGATCGTCCCAGCGGAACTCAAACCGCGCCTTGGACAGAGCGTCATCGCGGTATTGCGATCCCGGGTGTCCCTTGGCCAGGTCAGCGGCGTGCGCCGCGAGCTTATAGGTCACGACTCCTTCCCGAACATCATCGCGGTCCGGTAGGCCGAGGTGCTCCTTAGGGGTCACGTAGCAGAGCATGGCCGTGCCGTACCAGCCGATCATCGCCGCGCCGATCCCCGAGGTGATGTGGTCATAACCGGGAGCGATGTCCGTGGTCAGCGGGCCCAGGGTGTAGAACGGCGCCTCGCCACACCACTCCAGCTGCTTCTCCATGTTCTCGCGCACCATGTGCATAGGGACGTGTCCAGGTCCTTCATTCATGACCTGAACGTCATGCTCCCAAGCCCGACGCGTGAGCTCGCCCTGAACCTTGAGCTCGGTGAACTGAGCTTCATCGTTGGCGTCCGCGATGGAGCCCGGTCGAAGCCCATCGCCAATGGAGAACGCGATGTCGTAGGCCGCCATGATCTCGCAGATGTCGTCCCAATGGGTGTACAGGAAGTTCTCCTGGTGGTGGGCCAGGCACCACTTCGCCATGATGGAGCCCCCTCGAGATACGATGCCGGTGAGTCGGTTCGCCGTCATGGGTATGGTCCGGAGGAGCACGCCGGCGTGAATAGTGAAGTAGTCCACGCCCTGCTCGGCCTGCTCGATCAGGGTGTCGCGCATGATGGGCCAGTTCAGCCGCTCGGGTCGGCCACCCACCTTCTCTAGAGCCTGGTAGAGCGGCACCGTGCCGATGGGCACTGGGGAGTTCCTCAAGATCCACTCTCGAGTCTCGTGGATGTGGTCTCCCGTGGAGAGATCCATCACGGTGTCCGCGCCCCAGCGAATCGACCAGACCAGCTTCTCCACTTCCTCCTCAATCGAGGAGGTCACAGCCGAGTTGCCGATGTTCGCGTTGATCTTCACGAGGAAGTTCCGCCCGATGATCATGGGCTCGAGCTCCGGGTGGTTCACATTGCAGGGAATGATCGCCCTGCCTCTCGCGACCTCCGAACGGACAAACTCGGGCGTGATCGCCTCGGGGATCGCGGCTCCGAAGGCCTGTCCCTTGTGCTGCGGGCGTATCTGCTCGCGAATGGCCTCGCGACGCTGATTCTCCCGAATGGCGACGTACTCCATCTCCGGCGTGATGATGCCACGCCGCGCGTAGTGGAGTTGAGTCACTCGGTTCCCAATGGTCGCCCGTCGCGGCGCCCTGCCGCCGCGAAACCGGATCTCCCTGAGGGCCGGGTCCTCGGCTCGCTCACGCCCGTAGATGGACGATTTGTCGTGCAGCACTTCGGTGTCGGCCCTCCCTTCGATCCAGCTCGATCGAACCGCCGGCAGCCCCGACAGCACATCAATCTCCTGGGCGGGATCCGTGTACGGACCTGAGGTGTCGTAGACCACCACGGGGTCGTTCTCTTCGACCACCTCGCCCGTGACCCTGGAGATCGTCGGTGACAGCGCGATCTCCCGCATGGGGACCTGCACATCCGGATGCAGACTCCCAGGGACATAGATCTTTCGTGAGCCTGGGAACGGCTCGCGCGTAATGGACTCCGTGCGCGGCAGGCGCGCCCCGTCGTTGCGTACGTTCATAGAGAGACTCTCTCGTGCCCGCAGTCGGGCGATCTTTCAGGTCGTGGCTTTCCTACGCCGGTGCGAGCCGGTTCAGGTTCGAGGGGTATGTTCTCAGCGGCCACCAGCAAAGGTCACCGCACCCCCAGCAGCCCCAGCCTAGCCGACCGGGTGTGGTCATGTCACGCGCCTGTCACCCCACGTCTTTTCCGCCGGCGCCGGACGTGTTACGCAGCGTTCAAACCTCCACGCGAACCACCTTGTTGAGGACACGCATGAACGCATCCGCGCTGTTGACACAGGACCCGACCGTACACGCCCTTATCGCCGCTGAGACGGAGCGGCAGCGTGACTCCATCCGCCTGATCGCGAGCGAGAACTACGTCAGCGAGGCTGTCCTCGAGGCTACGGGGTCCATCCTGACGAACAAATACTCTGAGGGGTACGCGGGACGGCGCTACTACGAGGGCCAGGAGCACATCGACGGCATCGAGAACCTCGCCATCGACCGGGCCAAGGCGCTCTTTGGCGCCGATCATGCGAACGTTCAGCCCTACTCGGGGAGCCCTGCAAACCTGGCGGCCTACACGGCCCTGATGAAGCCAGGCGACACGCTCCTCGGGATGTCACTCCCAGCGGGCGGTCATCTGACCCACGGATGGAAGGTCTCGGCTACCGGGAAGTTCTACAATGCGGTTCAGTACGGCGTGGACCGGGACACTTGCCTGATCGACTACGACGAGGTGGAGGCGCTCGCCAAGGAGCACCGGCCCAAGGTTATCGTCTGCGGAGCGACCGCCTACCCCCGACTCGTGGACTTCGAGCGCTTTCGAAAGATCGCCGACAGCGTGGACGCCAAGCTCCTCGCCGACATGGCTCACATCTCGGGCCTGGTGGCGGGCGGGGCGCACCCCTCCCCTGTTCCCCATGCGGACGTGGTCTCGACCACGACCCACAAGACCCTGCGCGGCCCGAGGGGCGGCATGCTGCTTAGCACGGAGGCCATGCAGAAGAAGGTCGACCGGGCGGTCTTCCCGGGCCACCAGGGTGGTCCGCACAATCACACGACAGCGGCCCTGGCCGTCGCCTTGCTG
>CALCNF010000540.1 GCA_937897815.1 uncultured Pseudomonadota bacterium
CCATCCCCTTCTTCCAGGCCGACCCTGAGCTCACCCGCGCGGAGCGCGCGAGGCTGTTCTCCACCATGGCCCAGCTGAGTCAGGGCTCGGACCCCAAGGAGGCCTATGAGCTCGCCAGGCGGGCCCGTGAGCATCTGCTGGGCCCGGCGCCTCACGAGGACCTCGTGTACCCGGCCAACCACCCCGCCTGGCGGCCCGTGCTCATGGCTCGGACCTCGACGGCCCGCTGGCTCGGTAAGGGCGCCGAGGTGAGCGCTGAGATGGACATGCTCGTAGAGAACCTCAGCGCCGGTCTGCCCATGAACCCTGTCCTTCGGGACGTCTTTGTACTTCAGCGCGCTGGATACCGCGCCGAGGCGGGCGACAAGAAGGGCGCGCGCGAGGACGTCGAGCAGGCGATGGCTGGCCTGCGCGAGGCGCTCCCCGACACGAGCGCGACCTTCATCCAGTATTTCCAGGGGGCCGCGAAGACCTACATCCGAATGGGCGACAAGAAGCCCGCTGCGGCCGCCCTCAAGGAGATCGAGGCCCTCATCTCCAAGGCCGGCGCCCAGCTCGGCGCTATGGCGCCCGTGCTCATCGCTGATCTGAAGCTGCTCGAGGGCCGCTATCTCCTCGTAAAGCGAAAGAAGAAGAAGGCCATCGCGTCCATGCGCGCCTCCCTCGACTACGCCAAGGAGCACCTCAAGGACCGCCCGGTGGCCATCGGGATGCTCCAGTGCCAGCTGGCCCAGACCCTGGAGAAGCTCAAGAAGGGCAAGGGCGAGATCCCTGAGCTCCGCTCCGAAGGAATCGAGAACCTGAAGACGGCGTTCAACGAGGACCATCCCGCCCACGAGTCGTGCCAGAAAGGAACCCTGCCATGGTAGTCCGCCTCCTTGTGTTCGCCCTGCTCGCCGGATGCGCGAGCGCTCCGAAGCCCGCCCCTGAGACCACCTCGGAGCCCGAGTGCATGTTCACGGCTCATGTGCGCCTCGTGAGCTCCGCCGAGGAGTGTTACTGCGTCCAGGATCGAGCGTGGGTGGTGACCCGCGAAGAACACGAGGCGCGCGCGGCCGCCTGGGAGAAGCACTGCACCGCCACCAAGGTCCTGCGGTCCTGCTTTCCTGGGGATGGCGACGCCCAGGGCGAGGTCGCCTACGAGAACGGCACATGCGTCTCTAAGGACGGGAAGGCGACGAGCGAAGGGCCGCCGCGCTACTGGGAGGAGCGCGTGGACCCCAATGGCAAGGTCTGGAGCGCCGAGCAGGTGGCCAAGCTCCACAGCGAGGTCGAAGAGAAGATCGCCAAGGGCAGCTTCGCCCTGGCCTACGAACAGGCGTACAAGGCCTTGCGTCGGTCGTCGGACTCGGAGACGAACACGGTCACCCACGGGCTCAAGCGCGAGGACTATGTGGCGACCATGGAGCTGGCCGGCCGGGCCGCGGAATACCTCGATGATCGGTCGAAGATCGGCTCCATCTACTGGAACCTCATGGGTATGTACCAGGACTTCGGCTACCGCTCGCCTCGAACCGAGCTTCGATTGCTCACGGGCATGCTCCTGGCCGCAACGCTCTACGGCCAGGAGGACAAAAAGAAGCAGATCGCGGCTCTGGCCCTGGAGCACCTCGACCAGGTCCCCAACGCGACGCCTCTTGAGCGCGGGAGGCTCATGATCGCCTACGGCCTGAGCCTGCGCAGCCAAGCGAATCCTCTGGCCGGCTCTATCCAGGTCGAGGAGGGCTACGAGCTGATCTCAGGCGTGGTGCCCAAGCATCACCCCGAGCGCATCCGCCCCTTGCGCCTCCTGATGGCGTACAACATCAGCCAGAGCCGCTTCGAGCCTGCGTCCCACTTCGGAAGAGCGCTCCTGGACACCCTGACGAAGCCCGTGCCCGAGGGCGCGACCCTGGAGAACCCCGAGCGCCTTGGATGGACAGAGCTGATCCTCGCCGCCGCGGTGGCCGAGACCGGCCAACGAAAGCAAGCCCATCGGCTCTCAACGGCCGGCCTCGAGCGCCTACGTGAGCTCTACGGAACTGGGACCGCTGGGCACGGCGTGATCCTCGACACCTTCTCCCACGTCTCGCTTCGCAACAACGACATCAAGAGCGCCGAGAAGGCCTCTAAGGAGGCGTTGGCCCTCATCGACGGAGGCTCCGTGGAGTTCTCGCCGGGCGCCGAGGTGGACATCGTGACCGGGATGGCGCGGGTGATGCGGGCGAAGAAGAAGAAGAAGAAGTCGCTCAAGCTCTTCCAACGAGCGGCCCTCCTCGCGAGCCTCAAGGTTCGAGACGTCCCGCGCTACGTAGCCTACACCCAGTGCTACCTCTACATCGCGCTCAAAGAGAACGGGCGCCGTGATGAGGCCGCCCAGATGCGAGACGCGACCCTTGAGCGCGCCCAGACGGTGCTACCCGAGGGCAGCCGCATCCTCAAGAGCTGCCAGGACGGCGCCTTCTCAGGGTACTAAGGGGCCGCTCAGCGGAGCTCGATTCGCAGCTCTCCCGGGGCCATCCAGATACCCTGGACATAGCCCTTGAGCGGCTGCACCACGCCCTCGTTCATCCGGCCCGCCTCGCGCTCGCTCTTGAGCACCATGGTCACATGAACGCCGAGGGTCTCTCCCGCCGCTGAGGGCTTATCCGCGGCCTCGAGCTTCGTGACGTCGAGCAGGATCCCGGAGTCCACGCTCTCGTAGCCTCCATCCGCGGTCGGGATCGGGACCTCGAAGGCCACCTCGATCGGACCGCTCTCTTCGAGGCAACCGTCGCAGCTGGTCAGCGCTGGGCCCATGAGGTTCGTCGCCAGCAGCCCGATCTCACCAGACCGGCCGACGAGCCGACCCCAGCCGTTGGACTTCAGCTCCTTGATGCGCGCCTTGAGGATGCTCCTTCCGGTCTTGGTCAGCGCCAAGCGCGGCCGCTTGTCCGTGACGCGCAGCGCCTTAAGCGAGAGGCGCTTGCCGAACCATCGGCGGTTGAGCGCCCGCAGCGAGCGCTCGAACTTCTTCTTCTTCTCCGCCGCGACCTCGGGCGAGTCCCCATCGCGTGGTGCGTTCGGGAGCAGGCCCTGGACGATGGCTCCCAGGGTCGCTGAGTCCTGGCGCCAGATCGTGACCTTGGGTCCCTGGGCTACGGGGCGATTCGCTCGCGAGGCGCTCGACGCAGAGGGGGCTGTGGACGCGCCTGTCACAGGGAGCGGCTTGCCCAGCCGCTCGGCGCGACGGCGGGCCTTGCTGATGAGCTCGGCGGCCTCGGGCCAGCTCTGAAACTCCCGCGCGAACGCCGCCCAGGCGTCCCAGGTGCCCAGGCGTCGGGCCTTCACGAAGTGGATCGTCGCGATGCCCTCCTTGGCGGCCTTCACGAGGTCGACCGCCGGCGGCCAGTCCTGATACTCGGCGATGAAGGCCTCATAGGCCTGGCGGGAGTCCAGGAGCTGCGCACGCTCAAGACCCGAGAGCGCCAGGGCCTCACGGGCCCGAGTCACGCCCGCGTGAACCCCGCCCAGGTCCTTGAACGCGTTCACATAGCGCTTGAGCGCCGCCTCGTCTTTCGGGTTGGGCTCCACCCACTCCTTCCAAGCGACGTCCGCCTGGCTCTGCCTGAGGGTTCGCTGGACCTGCTGGGGGAGCTTCGCTCCGTAGGTCTCCTCGAAGCGCTCCAGGGCGGCGAACGTCCCCGTCGCCTTGGCCTTGGCGAGGCGAGCCTCCAGGGCCAGCCGCTCCGCGTCCTGCGCGAGAGAGTGGTCAGAATACTTTCGGGCGAAGGCCTCCATGGCCTGGGGCGTTCCGACCTTCTGCGCCTTGCTAAAGGCGATCTGTCCGGCCGCATCCTGGGCGTTCAGGGCCAGCCCCTCGATGTTTCGATACTTCTTGGTGACTCGGGCGATCTTGCGGGCGTCGCCCGACTCGATGGCCTTCTCCAGAGCCATGTGCCCCTCGGCGATCTCCGCCTGCTCACACACGCCCTCGGCCTCCTCCCAGTCGCAGTACTGGGTTCGGAAGGCTCGGAGCGCGGCGATGGTGCTCGCGCCGCGAGCCCGAGCGTAGGCGCTGCCCGCCTCAAGCTGCTTCGAGCGGTAGATGAAGCTCGACCCGGCGTAGGTCTCCCGGAAGCGGCGATGGGCCGCCTCGTCATCGCCATTGCGGTGAATGTCCGTGAAGACGAGGCGCGCCTCACGCTCGATGACGCGGGCCTTCAGGTCCTTGACCTCGGGCCAGTCGGGGATGTCCTTCCGGTAGCCACCGTAGGCGTCCAGGGTGTCCTCGCGCATGGCCACGCGCAGCGCGGCCTCGCCCACAGCGCGACGAAGCCAGGCGATCTCATCGGCGGGGCGGTCATAGGAGTCGGGAGACTGCAGGTACAGCAGGCCCGTTCGAGCCGCCTCCGCGTCCTTGCCCTCCTTGATGAGGTCCTCGACCTCGATCCGCATGGTGGCGCAGCCCGAGAGCAGGCCCACGACGAACGTGAAGACGACGAGGGAGATCACACGATTGAGATGACGCAACATAGGGTTCCCCGCGGGCGGTGGATTGCGCGGCACTTTGCAGGATCAAACAACAACCGAGCAAGGAAATGATCTTCCCGTGCGCCCGAGCACGTCCCCGAGCGCGAGGCGCTTACGCTCGCGTGCGTTGACGAACGACGCCGACGTAGCGCACGATCAACGGTCTGTCCCCAATCTGAAGCCTCCGCTCAAGAGACGACCAGGAGAAGCCCGTGCGCCGACCTATGTTCTATGCCCTGTGTCTGCTGCTGACCACACTCCTGACCGCCTGCGAGGCCCCCAAGGAGACCTCAGAGCCCATCGCCGTCGAGGCCGTCGAGCCCGACGAGCCAGCCGATGAGAAGGCAGAAGTGCCGCAGGCCGCTCCTGAAGGGCCGAAGATGGTCGTCGAGGTCGGCCTCCCCAAGCTCAAGGAGAACGGGAAACACTGGGACGCTATGAAGGGCGAGCCAGACATCGCCATTTGCGTCGAGCTTGGAGGAAAAGAGACCTGTTATCCGGGCGAGAAGACGCCCGCGGAGCTCCAGGAGCCCAAGTGCAAGAACGCCCTCTCTTGCGCCTTCACGGGCATCCCCGTGCCGAGCGGAGACTTTGTGCTGACGGTGATCGACGTAGACGCCATGGACAACGACCAGGCGGACTCCGCCCTGTGTTCCATCAGCACAGGACGATGTGACCACCGCTTCGCCACGGCGAAGCTCCGGCTACCGGGGGTCGCACTCGCCGCGAAGGCCGCGCAGGCGCCCGCCGCGGTCGCGGAGGCCAAGCCGGTGGAGGCCCAAAAACCTGCCGAGGCCGTCCAGGCCCCTGAGCCCGAAAAAGCCCCAGAGCCTCCGCCCCAGGCGAGCCCCTTTGACACCCTCCTCTCCCGCGCGAACAAGAGCCTCGAC
>CALCNF010000541.1 GCA_937897815.1 uncultured Pseudomonadota bacterium
GACCTTGTTCAAGGTCTCTTCGACGCAGTGGGCGCGTTCTTTCGAGGACTTCTCGCTCTCCGCGCACCTCGCCCGCGCCCACACCATGCACTCGCTCTGGGGCTGGCTGTAGCCGTCGCGGCCATCCCCGAGGATCACGATGGCCTTCGCGCGCTCCGGCGCGGCGTCTCGAAGGAGCATCTTCAGAGCCACCTCGATGGCGGAGGGCCCGAGATCGAGCTCCTCGTCCTCATCGTCCTGGTCGACGCGCCTCATCCCCACCACGTTGCGCTCGTGAGTCGGAGTCCCGCAGACCGGCGAGCTCAACCCGAATAGATGCGGATAGAAGCCCTGCGCGGTCGTCTCCTTGATCATGGGCGCCAGGTCACTGAAGGCCGTGGTCAAGCCGCAGCGCACCGACGCGTCCTCATCCTCCTCGCTCGCCGACTCCTCCGCGTCTGCACCGCGCACCAGGCTCTCCCTGCGGGTCGCCTCGCACTGATCGCGGATGTCGGGCGTCATGGCCGTGAGGGAGCGTCGCCGTCCCCGCGCGTCGATCCAGGTCCAGATCTCGTCTCCGACCCAGAGCACGTTCATCTGGCGGGCCGACTCAAGCTTCTTCAAGAGCAGACCCGCCGCACCCCAGGTGCGGGCCCCGAGGCTGCCACGCTGGTAGGCAGGATCCCCATACCCGGGAACGATGACGACGGCCGCCAGACCCGCCTCATCCTCCCTGGCCATCCGAAGCGTCGGCGCCTCCTCTCCCTGGACCGGGACCTCCTCGTCGTTCTCAAACCGGAACCCATGATCGAAGGTCGCCGAGAACAGGGGCTCCGTCTCCATGCGAGGCGGCGCATCGAGTACGGTGACCTTCTTCACGGCCTTCATGGGCGGCGGCCGAAGACGACTATCGAGGATCGAGAGCCCCAATCGAATCTCGGGGGCGGCCGAGCTGTCGATCCAGTCGATCTTCACCTGAGGAAAGTCGCCCGGAGCGGACCCACTCGACGGCGCGAGCGCGCAGATCAGCACGAGCACGGTCACCAGGGCGCCACGTCGGGCGCTCAAGCGAAACAAGAGGGCTCTCCGATCCGATATCGCACAGGCTGCGCGGTCGTGAGCACCTGAGCGTCGACCAGCACCTCCGCTCGATAGGTGTATTCGCCAGCGACTCGCGAGTCGTAGGGATACTCCAGAGCGACCTCAAGAGCGCCACGACCGCCGTCGAGCGCCAGGGAGCCAAGGGAGCGACGAATGACCTCGCGCGGGGTCGTGATCACGAGCACGACGCGAGCGCGCGGCGC
>CALCNF010000542.1 GCA_937897815.1 uncultured Pseudomonadota bacterium
CCCCTGCCAGCCAAGCTGTGGGGCTGGACAGCAGTGTGGCGGTGACGGATGCGGTGGCTCCTGTGGCTCCTGTCCTGGTGGGCAGGTGTGTGATGGCTACAGTTGCTACGTCCCCTGCCAGCCAAGCTGTGGGGCTGGACAGCAGTGTGGTGGTAACGGCTGCGGCGGCTCCTGTGGCTCCTGCCCTGGCGGGCAGTCCTGCGACGGCTATAGCTGCTACGTTCCCTGCCAGCCCAGCTGCGGCGGCGCGGAGTGCGGAGGCAACGGCTGCGGTGGTTCCTGTGGGTCCTGCGGTGCGAATGAGGAGTGTAGCGGAGGGACCTGCGTGCCCAGCTGCGTTCCCGACTGCGCCGGCAAGAGCTGTGGAAGCGACGGCTGCGGCGGGTCCTGCGGATCTTGCGGTGGCGGCGATGAGTGCCTTGACGGCTCGTGCGTACCCATCTGTGTTCCCGACTGCACCGGGAAGAACTGCGGAGGCGACGGGTGCAGCGGTTCCTGTGGCTCTTGTGGCGCGAACCAGGAGTGCACCGCCGGCACGTGCACCAACATCTGCGTGCCCGACTGCGCAGGCAAGCAGTGTGGAGCCGATGGTTGTGGAGGCTCCTGCGGCGGATGTCCGGGAGGCACCGAGTGCAAGGGCGGCCTGTGCGAGGAGATCCAGCAGGGCTGTCCGAATGGCACCGCCACGTTCTGCGGCCCCATCACGGATCAGTTTGGCCTGGTCACGCAGCAGAGCGAGCCCTACGACCGCGTGTGCACCTTCTACGATGAGGCCGCGATTTGTATCCCGGTGGGAGGCGCTCCCGGCTGCTACTACTGGACCTACGAAGCTTGCTCAGACTGCTGCAACCCGGTGACGGCTGAATGCGTCTTGGACTGGCAGTGCTTCTGACGTAACGGCCGCGAGCGCGCGCGCTCTACCCCACGGTGGTTCGGGTAGCTCGAGGCGCTTGGAACATCGGGGCGCATCTCGTGAGAATCGCGTCAGCCAGGGCTCTCCAAAGAGCCCTGGCTGACCCCTGTTTACAGTACGAGCGCTCCCCTAAGCGCCGCTTCCACCGACTCCTGGTCGGACACCAGGTGCGCGTCAAACCCCACGGCCAGCGCGGCGGCCACATTCTCGCTTCGATCATCGACGTAACGGACTCGCGCGGGCGCGCACGGGCAGGCCTCCGCGGCCATGAGAAAGGCGGCCCGTGATGGCTTCACCACCCCCATCTCGCACGAGTAGAGGATCGGGGATGCCCCGGGTAGAGGCCCGAGCGCCGCCGCGTGAATCGGGTCGATGGTGCTCAAGACACCGTAGGGCACCTGAAGTCGCCCGAGGAGATCCCGCACCCAGGGCCGCCAGGCGAGCTGCGCGGTCCAGATATCAATGAGGGCCTCCGGAGGTACCGGGGAGCCGGCGAGCGCCTCCACGAGCCGTCGCATCCCCTCCGGGCTGTGATCGCCGAGGTCGCCCCCGGGCTTCGCATGGGAGTGGTAGAAGGCAGGCTCATAGCGGTCCGCGGGATATCCGAGCTCGACCCAGCGCGCCCTCGATAGTTCCTCGTCTACGTCCACCAGGACGCCCCCCAGATCAAAGAGGACGAACTCAACTTCGGAGCCCCCAGAGGGGGTCTCCGTTGCGGACGACGGATCCGGTGTGTTATCGACCATCTTGGTCCTGTCGGGGGGACATGGAATGCGGCGCAGCGTCGAGGTTGACAATATTGTTCGTGAGGCGCGCGACATGGCTCGCAGCGCGGGTCAACCGTTGACGACCGCTCACGTGCTTCTTGGGATGCTAATCAATCCCAACCGCGCCCGCCAGTTGCTCGAGGACCTGGGCGTCGATTCAGAGCGCATCGTCGACGCGATGCGGGCGACACGGGCCCGCACCGGGAGCATCACGGAGAGCCAGGTGCTCCTTGAGCGAGCGCTTCGAAAGATGGCGGGCGCCGCCAAGAGCACGGACATCCCGCTGGCGGGAAGTCTTCACCTGCTGCTCGGCCTCGTGCGTGAGAAGGAGGCGTTGGCGACGACCCTCTTTCACCAGATGGGGATCAACCCGGCCGAGGTTCGCACCATGGTGATCCAGCGCCTGGAGCAGCCGCCCCCGCCCTCAGCGAGCTGGGGCCAGCGCAACACGCATGCCTTCGACGACGAGCCCGCCAGCGCCATCGCTACCGTGGACCCCACCTTCTCCCCCCCTCCCCGGCCGCAACCACAGATGCAGCCGGTGGCTCGCGCCCAGCCGACTCCTGGCCCGCGTGTGGTGGATCCTCCAGGCTCGGGCCCCTCTGGAGAGGTCCGCTCCGAGATCCCTCAGCCCACGGACACGGGCTTTGAGTTGGACGCAGAGACCTACCCTCTTCTGACCAGCCTGGGCCGCAACCTGACAGCGGAGGCAGCGGCAGGCGGTGTCGACCCTGTCATCGGCCGCGACGACCTGATCGACGCGATGCTCGACGTCCTTAACAAGCGAAAGAGCAACAACCCGGTCCTCATCGGTGAGCCAGGGGTCGGCAAGACCGCGGTGGTCGAGGGCCTCGCGCTCGCCATGCTCGAGCAGAGCCCGCGCGCTCGAGCCCTGCGCGACCGGGTGATCGTGAGCCTGGATGTGGGCTCGCTTGTGGCGGGAACCGAGCTTCGTGGAGCCTTCTCCCGACGAATGGCCAAGCTGAAGGACGAGGTCCGCAACGCCGCGGGCAAGGTCATCGTCTTCATCGATGAGATCCACACCCTCGTCGGCGCCGGGAGCGG
>CALCNF010000543.1 GCA_937897815.1 uncultured Pseudomonadota bacterium
GTGTCCAACGCGACGGTCCCCCAGATCACGATCATCGTCGGCGGCGGGTTCGGCGCGGGCAACTACGGAATGTGCGGGCGCGGCTTCGATCCCCGCTTCATCTTCGCCTGGCCGAGCGCCCAGGTCGCCGTCATGGGCGGCGCCCAGGCGGCCACGGTGATGCAGATCATCACCCGACAGAAGTTCGAGCGGCAGGGGATGCCGCTCAACGACGAGATGCTGGTCGCCATGTCCGACGAGATTCGAAAGAAGCTCGACCGGGAGGCGGCCGCCCTCTTCGGGACCGCCCGGATCTGGGATGACGGGATCATTGACCCCCGAGACACCCGATCCGTGCTCGCCTTCACCCTCGCCACCTGCCGAGAGGCGGGCGCGCGCACCCTACACCCCAACACCTTTGGCGTTGCCAGACTCTAAGGAGAGAGCCGATGTTCACAGAAGAGCACGACATGATTCGCGACACCGTTCGCAAGATCATCGAGCGAGACATCAACCCCTACGTGGAGGAGTGGGAGAAAGAGGGACACTTCCCTGCCCACCAGGTGATGAAGCTCTTTGGAGACGCGGGGCTCCTGGGCCTGAAGTACTCGGAGGAGTACGGCGGCGCCGATCTCGACTACACCTACTGCGTTGCCATGGCCGAGGAGCTGGGCGAGATCGCCTGCGGCGGCGTGCCCCTGGCCGTGGGAGTTCAGACCGATATGTGCACACCCGCCCTCGCGCGCTTCGGCAGCGATGAGCTTCGCGAGCAGTACCTGCGCCCCTCGCTCACGGGCGAGATGGTCGGCTGCATCGGCGTGAGCGAGTCCAGCGCGGGTTCGGACGTCGCCTCGATCAAGACGACCGCGCGCCGCGACGGTGATGACTGGGTCATCAACGGCGAGAAGATGTGGATCACCAACGGGTATCAGGCCGACTGGATGTGCTGCCTGGTGAACACGAGCGACGACAAGCCCCATAAGAACAAGTCGCTGATCTTGATCCCCATGGACGCGAAGGGCGTGGACCGCAGCCGAAAGCTCGACAAGCTCGGCATGCGCTCAAGCGACACGGCGCAGATCTTCTTCGACAACGTCCGCGTGCCGGCCGGCAACCTCATCGGCCAGCAGGGCTGGGGCTTCTTCTACCAGATGCTCCAGTTCCAGGAGGAGCGACTGTGGGGCGCGGCGAACATGATCCGCGGCCTGGAGAACGCCGTCTCCGAGACCATCGAGTACACCCGAGGCCGGAGCGCCTTCGGGAAGTCGATCCTGGACAATCAGGTCGTCCACTACCGTCTCGCCGAGCTCTCCACTGAGATCGAGGCCCTGCGCGCCCTGACCTACCGAGCGACGGAGCTGTACGTGAAGGGCCAGGACGTGACGCGCCTGGCTTCGATGGCGAAGCTCAAGGCTGGGCGCCTCGGTCGCGAGGTCGCCGACTCCTGCCTTCAGTACTGGGGTGGAATGGGCTTCATGTGGGAGGCCAAGATCGCCCGGCTCTACCGCGACGTTCGCCTGGCCTCCATTGGCGGCGGCGCCGACGAGATCATGCTCGGCATCATCTGCAAGATGGACGGAACGCTGCCCAAGCGAAAGAAGGGCGGCGCGTGATCACCAAGCTCCTCATCGCCAACCGCGGCGAGATCGCCGTGCGCGTCCTTCAGACGGCCCACGCCATGGGCCTGAGGACGGTGGCCGTCTATTCGGACGCCGACGCCGAGGCCCCTCACGTCGCTCTGGCTGACGAGGCGGTCCATATCGGTCCGTCTGAGGCGGCCCTCTCCTACCTGGACATGGACAAGATCCTCGACGCGGCCAAGCGTACCGGCGCCGACGCTGTTCATCCTGGCTACGGCTTCCTATCGGAGAACGCGGCCTTCGCGAGCGCATGCGCCGAGGCCGGGATCTGCTTTGTAGGCCCGCCCGCCGAGGCCATCGATGTGATGGGTGACAAGGCCAAGGCGAAGACGGCTATGGAGGACGCCGAGGTCCCCACGGTCCCTGGCTATCGCTGGGAGGACCAGGAGGGCGCCGACCCTGCGACGCTCCAGGCCGAGGCGGACAAGGTGGGTTACCCGCTCCTGGTCAAGGCCATCGCCGGCGGCGGAGGTCGAGGCATGCGTCGAGTCGACGCGTCCAGTGAGCTGGCTGACGCCGTCGCCACCGCCCGCTCGGAGGCCATCAACGCCTTCGGCTCAGGTGATGTGATGTTCGAGCGGCTGGTCGAGGGCGCCCGCCACGTCGAGGTCCAGGTCATGGCTGACAGCCACGGCAAGGTGCTGCACCTGGGCGAGCGAGACTGCTCGGTTCAGCGACGCCATCAAAAGGTGATCGAGGAGGCGCCCTGCCCCGTGGTCGACGAGGACCTTCGGGCTCGGATGGGCGAGGCGGCCTGCGCCGCGGCCCGGGCCGTGAGCTACGTGGGCGCTGGGACGGTCGAGTTCCTGCTAGGCGCGGACGGCGCCTTCTACTTCCTGGAGATGAACACCCGTCTGCAGGTCGAGCACCCGGTCACAGAGCTGGTGACCGACCTGGACCTCGTCGAGCTTCAGCTCCGCGTCGCCTCGGGCGAGGCCCTGGAGCTGGACCAGGAGGACGTGGAGCTTCACGGGCACGCCATGGAGGCGCGCCTCTATGCCGAGGACCCGGAGAACGGTTTCCTACCCCAGGCGGGTCGCGCGGTGCGCTGGACTCCACCCGAGGGGATCGGCGTGCGCGTCGACCACGGGCTCGGAGAGGGCCAGGTCATCACGGCGAACTATGATCCCATGGTGGCCAAGGTGATCACCTGGGGCGGGGATCGGGAGGAGGCCCGAAGGCGCCTCGACCGCGCCCTCGCGGAGACCACGCTCCTCGGGCTCACGAACAACGGCCCGTTCTTACGGCAGATCCTCAATCACGACACCTTCGTCTCAGGCGAGGCCACGACGGACTTCCTCGAGGCCTCCCTGGGCGAGCCCGAGGTCCCTCTTCCCGAGGACCACATGGCCATCGCGGCCGCCCTGTGGCTCAAAGAGCGGGCGCCCACGGGCGCCTGGCGAAGCACCGGGGGCGCCGTGAGCCACCTGGATCTGAGCCTCGCCGGCGAGCGGGCCAACATCCGGGTGAGCCACCAGGCCCACGGCTTGAACGTGAGCGACGGAGAGCGCTCCTGGACCGTCAAGGTCCTCAGTCAGGGAGCCGCATCAACGGCGCGCGTCCTGGTCGATGGCGTCCAGCGCAACGTGCGGTTCGCCCGAGAGGGTGACGCCCTGTATCTGGATTGCGGTGCGGGCTCGAGGGCCTACACGGAGACGATCGCCGGCGGCGCAGGCGACACGGCGGGCAGCGGCGAGACCGTCGCCCCCATGAGCGGCAAGGGGTTGGCGGTTCACGTCGCTCCTGGCGACACCGTGAGCGAGGGTGACCCCCTGGTGACCATGGAGGCCATGAAGCTAGAGACCAAGCTCCTGGCGGAGGTCGACGGCACCGTGGCCGAGATTCGCGTGAATGAAGGCGACCAGGTTCAAGGGGGCGAGGTCCTCGTGAGCCTGCAACAGAGCGAAGAAGAGGGAGCATAGACCATGAGCGATAAGGCGATCCTGACCTGCGCGATCACCGGCGTACTGACCAACCCGGCCACGCACCCGGTGCCCGTGACCACCGAGGAGATGGCCGCGAGCGCCCGAGAGGCCTTCGACGCGGGCGCCTCGATCATGCATGTGCACTTCCGACGACAAGAGCCCGGTCTTGGGCACATGCCCTCGTGGGACCCGGCCATCGCCGGACCGATCATCGCCGCGATCCGAGAGGCCTGCCCCGGGGTGATCATCAACATGTCCACCGGCGTCATCGGCAACGACATCTCGGGCCCTGAGGCGTGCATGCGCGAGGTGAAGCCCGAGATCGCCGCCTGCAACGCGGGCTCGCTGAACTACCTCAAGGCGCGCTCGAACGGCCAGTGGGCCTGGCCGCCGATGATCTTCGACAACCCGGTCTCGAAGATTCAGAAGTTCCTCGATGTGATGGGGGAGACGGGCGCTGTGCCCGAGTTCGAGTGCTTCGACGTGGGCATCATTCACTCGGTGAACATGTTCGTGGACACGGGTATGGCCGACCACCCGGACTACAACTTCGTCATGGGCGTCGCCTCCGGCATGCCGGCGGACCCCAAGCTCCTCGAGCTCCTCGTCGGCTACCGAAAGGAGGATACGCCTTGGCAGGTGACCGCCATCGGCCGCCAGGAGATCTGGGAGCTCCATCAGCGAACGGCCGAGCTCGGCGGTAACCTCCGAACGGGGGTCGAGGACACGTTCTACCTCCCGAATGGAGAGCGGTGCCGAGGCAACGGAGATCTGATCGAGGCCCTGGCGGCCTGCGCGAGGAACGCCGGACGTGAGATCGCCTCACCGCTCGAAGCCCGAGAGATGCTGCGGCTCAAGAGCGCCTAAGGGGCCCGAACCTCAGTTGCCAATAGCGACGCCCTCTCGGCGGGGATCGGCGCCACCCTCGAGCCCGTAGGGTGTCTGAACGATCCCATGCAGCCCGCTGCTCTGCCGCTGGATCACCACCTCGTGTCCGAGGGCACGTAAGGCCTTGGTCAGCTTCCCCGTGCGCTTCGCGTCCTGGGGATCGAGCTCGAGCTCCGTGACACCATTGCGGTTCACGATATTCGGCGCGGCGATGGCCCCCTGGATGCTCATCTTCTTGTCCAGCACGTACACGAGGGTCCTGGCCACATACTCGATGATGCGGCTGCCGCCCGGCGAGCCGATGGCCATGAAGAACTGATCGGCCTCATTGAAGACCAGGGTCGGCGACATGGTGCTGCGCGGGCGCTTGCGCGGTCCACAGGCGTTCGCCACAGGAGCCCCGTCGCGCTCGGGCTCAAAGGAGAAGTCCGTGAGCTCGTTGTTGAGGAGATAGCCGTCCACCATGATGTGCGACCCGAAGCCCTGCTCGATGCTCGCCGTCATGTTCGCCACGTTTCCGCTTCGGTCCACGGCCACAAGATGGGTCGTCGATGGGAACTCCCAGGAGCGATCGGCGGCGAAGCTCGCGGCGCCACCCGGGCGACCCGCCGAGGCGATCCCCATGGTCGTATCCATGGAGACGAGCTTGGCACGATCGGCCAGATAGTCGGGATCGATCAGGCCCGCCACGGGCACGTCCACACGATCGGGATCGGCCAGGTAGACGGCGCGATCGGCGTAGGCCAGCCGGCTCGCCTCGACGAAGAGATGGGTGAGCTCCGGCGAGCCGGGGGCCCACTCCGAGAGGTCAAAGTGCGACATGACGCCCAGGATCTGATGGACGGCAACTCCACCTGAGGTGGGAGGCCCCATCCCGCAGATCTTGTAGTCGCGATAGGGCGCGCAGACCGTCTTCCGTTCCACGGCCTCGTACCTGGTGAGGTCCTCGAGCGTCATGGTGCTTGGGCGACGAAAGGCGGTTCGGGCGGCCTCGACCATGCGCTCCGCGATCGGGCCCGTATAGAACGCGTCCGCACCGCCCTTGGCCACCGCCTCCAGCACCCTGGCCAGAGGCAGGTTCGTCTTGAGGCGAATCGGAGACAGCGCCTCACCCTTCTCGTCGTAGAAGTAGGCGCGGGTGGTGGGCGAGGACTTGAGGCGCTCGTTGGACGCGATGAGCTTGCTCAGTCGAGGCGTTGGATAGAAGCCCTTCTCGCACAGGCGAATCGCCGGATCGAAGAGACGCTCCCAGGGGAGCTTCCCGTGCTGCTTGTGGGCCATCTCCAGCATCCGGAGCAGTCCGGGCACGCCCACGGACACGCCGCCGACGACGGCGTCCCAGAACTCCAGCGGCGCGCCGTCGGGCCCCAGAAACTGGTCCGAGGTGGCTCCGGCCGGCGAGAGCTCGCGACCGTCGTAGGTCCTCACGGCCTTCGCGGCCTTGTCGTAGTGGAGCAGAAAGCCGCCGCCGCCGATGCCCGAGCTCTGGGGTTCGGTGAGCGTGAGGACCATGGACATGGCGATCAGAGCGTCGGTGGCGCTGCCGCCCGCCTCGAGCATCTCCATGCCGGCCCGGCTCGCCGACGGGTCGGCCGAGGAGACCATCTGACGATCCCCACGGACGAGCTCAATGTCACGGATCCCGGTGTGAGCCTCGGGCGCGATGGACTCGTGATCGATCGTCATCGCCGGCGCGCAGCCAAACAGGCAGGTCGAGAGCAGCACCCAGCACATCATCATCCAGTTCTTCATGCCTCCAGTGGTCGCATTGGACTCGGGTGGTTGGCAAGGGCGGTCCGGGGTCTTGAGGGCCAGGAGCAGTCATGGTCTCTTGAGGCTCCCTGCTCCCAAGGACACACCATGAAGCGACGTGATTTTCTCCGAAGCGCGGCGGCCACGGTCACGGCGGTTGTCGTCGGACCCGCCTGCGGCGGCGACTCGAATGGCGGCTCCGGTGGCGCCGCGGTCGACGGGGGATCGAACGACACGAGCGCCGACACGACGGCGGACGTGGTCGTCGACCCGGGACCCCCCGTAGACGTGACGCGCTTCCCTCAGTCGGTCGCGTCTGGCGACCCGGGACCGGGCAGCGTGATCCTGTGGACCCGAGTCGAGGCGGGCGGTGGCGACATCGCTTTGCAGCTTGAGGTGAGCACCGATGAGAACATGGGGGCCCTGGCTGAGCTGGAGGTCGAAGCTGAGCTGATCGCGCGGGCCGAGCAGGACCACTGCGTGAAGGTGAAGGTCGAGGGCCTTGAGGCCAACACCCACTACTACTACCGGTTCCTCCTTGAGGTGGACGGAGAGACGGTGGGGAGCCGGGTCGGGAGAACCAAGACGGCGCCCGACACCGAGTCCGATGTCCCGGTACGATTCGCCGTGGTGAGCTGCCAGGACTACATCGGCAAGCACTACAGCTCCTACCAGCGCCTGGCCCTGGAGGAGGTCGACTTCGTGGTGCATCTGGGGGACTACATCTACGAGACGACGGGCGACGCGGATTTCCAGGCGTCGGGAGCCGAGCGGAGCGTGAGCTTCACGGACACCGAAGGCGCCATCACCTTCTACCCCGGAACCGAGGGCGAATATCAGGCCGCTCAGTCGCTCTCGAACTACCGGGAGCTCTACAAGA